>JBEBGT010000198.1:0-6580 GCA_040081365.1 Candidatus Eiseniibacteriota bacterium
TTCTCGCTCTTCCCCAAGGAAGAGGACTTCTTCGTCCTGTTCCGCAAGCAGGCCGCCTTGGTGCGCGAGGGCTGCGCCCTGCTGCACGACATGATGACCGAGTTCGATCATCTTGAGGAACGCGCCAAGGCGCTCAAGGACGTGGAGCACAAGGCCGATCTGGTCACGCACGAGATCTTCGAGCGCCTGAACCGCACGTTCATCACGCCGCTCGAACGCGAAGACATCCATCAGCTCGCCAGCAATCTCGACGACGTACTGGACGCCGCCGAGGCCATCGGCTCGCGGATCGTGCTGTTCAACGTCGGCAAGCCGACGCCCGAGGCCGTGCGCATGACCGCCATCCTGGTGGAGTCCTCGCGCCAGATCGAGAAGGCCGTCGACAACCTGAAGAACATGAACAGCCTCATGGCGTTCACGGTCGAGATCAACCGGCTTGAGAACGAGGCCGACGGCATCTCGCGCACCGTCATGGCGGACCTGTTCAGCGGCCGGCACGAAGTGCTCGACGTGCTGCGCTGGAAGGAGATCTACGGCCGGCTCGAGAACGCCGCGGACAAGTGCGAGGACGTGGCCAACGCGATCGAATCCATTGTCGTGAAGAGCCGCTGACATGACGCTGCCGCTGCCCCCCGACCTGCTGTTCATCGTGCTCGTCGCGCTGGCGTTCGACTACAGCAACGGCTTCCACGACGCTGCGAACTCGATCGCCACCATCGTGAGCACGCGCGTGTTGGCGCCGCGCTATGCGGTGGCGTGGGCCGCGTTCTTCAACTTCGTGGCGTTCGCCGTCTTCGGCGTGCACGTGGCCAAGACCATCGCCAAGGGCACCGTCGATCCCGCCGTCGTGACGCCCGCCATCGTGCTGGCCGCCCTGCTCGCCGCGCTCATCTGGAACCTGCTCACCTGGTGGTGGGGCCTGCCCACGTCGTCGTCGCACGCGCTCATCGGCGGGTTCGTCGGCGCCGCCGTGGTCGCCGCCGGCCCCAAGGCCGTGGTCATGGCCGGGCTCGTGAAGACGGTCACTTTCATCGTGGTCTCGCCGCTGGTGGGCCTCGTGCTCGGGTTCCTGAGCATGCTCATCGTGTCGTGGATCTTCCGGCGCTCCACACCGCGCGGCGTCGACGGTCTGTTCCGCAAACTACAGCTGGTCTCGGCCGCGGCGTTCAGCCTGGGACACGGCTCCAACGACGCGCAGAAGACCGCTGGCATCATCACCGCGCTGCTGTACTCGACCGGCCACCTGAGCGGGGACTTCCACGTGCCCATGTGGGTCGTGCTCGCCAGCTACGGCGCCATCGGGCTCGGCACGCTGTCGGGCGGCTGGCGCATCGTCGAGACCATGGGCATGCGCATCACCAAGCTGCAGCCCGTGGGCGGGTTCTGCGCCGAGACCTCAGGCGCGATCGCTCTGTTCGGCGCCAGCGCGCTCGGCATCCCGGTTTCCACCACGCACACGATCACCGGCGCCATCGTGGGCTCGGGGGTATCCGCCTCGCGCCGGCTTTCGGCGGTGAAGTGGGGCGTGGCCTCGCGTATCGTGTGGGCGTGGGTGATCACCATGCCCGCCGCCGCTTTACTTGCCGCCCTGTGCCTGCTCGTGGTCCGCGCCACGGGCATGCACTGACGACTCACCCACACCCGGGAGCCCCCCCATGCAGATGCTCGAACAGCTCGTTGCCGACGCGAAGGTCGACACCACCCAGAACGGCTGGCGCACGAAGCTGCCGAAGCCCGCGCAGCTCACGTTCCCCGCCGGCCAGACGTGGCGCGCGCGCATGAAGACCAGCAAGGGCGAGGTGGTGATCAAGCTGCTCACCGAGACCGCTCCCATGCACGTCACCAGCTTCGCCTACCTGGCGCGGCTCGGCTTCTACGACGGCCTGCTGTTCCATCGCGTGATCCCCGAGTTCATGGCCCAGGGCGGTTGCCCCATGGGCAGCGGCACCGGCGGCCCCGGCTACCGCTTCGACGGCGAGTTCGCACCGGGCGTGAAGCACGACAAGCCCGGCCTGTTGAGCATGGCCAACGCCGGCCCCGGCACCGACGGCAGCCAGTTCTTCCTGACGTTCGTGGCCACGCCGTGGCTCGACGGCAAGCACACCATCTTCGGCGAGGTCGAGGGTGGCGAGACCGTGCTGCAGGCGCTCGAAGCGTGTGGCTCGTCATCCGGCCGCCCCAGCGAGACCATCCGCATGGAACAGGTGACGATCGAAGTCGCCTGACGCCGCGCAGTCCATGGAGTCCTCCGAGACGCCCCCGGCCCCGCGCCGGGGGCGTTTCGGCTTCCGAGCCGGGCGGCACCCCCGGCGTCGTGCGGGCCGGGCCCGGAGCGGCATCGGTCGTCACGAGCGCGGCGCCCCGCGGCCCGCAATGTGAATTGGGCAGTTGTCAGGGCGGAAACTCCCCATTACCCTCGACCCTTCGCCCGTACGTCGGCACGTGTTCCCGGAGGCAGGATGCGATCTCTCGACGCCCTCAAGACCCGGCTCATGGAAGTGGATGACCTGAACAACGCCGCGAACCTGCTGCGTTGGGACCAGACGACCTACATGCCTCCCGGGGGCGCGGCCGCACGCGGGCGTCAGCTCGCCACGCTGTCGCGCATCGCACACGAGCGCTTTGTCGAAGCCGAGACCGGCAAGCTGCTCGACGCCGCGGCGAAGGAGACCGTGTCGTTGCCGTTCGATTCCGACGAGGCCTCACTCGTGCGCGTGGCCCGCCGGTCGTGGGATCAGGCCGTGCGCATTCCCGGCTCACTCGTCTCGGAGTTCCAGGAACACACCTCCGAGAGCTACCAGGCGTGGACCGTGGCGAAACCGAAGAACGACTTCGCCACCGTCCGCCCGCTGCTCGAACGCACGCTCGACCTGTCGCGCCGCATGGCGGACTGCTTCCCGGGCTACACGCACATCGCCGACCCGCTCATCGACTTCTCGGACTACGGCATGAAGGCCGCCGACGTGAAGGCGCTGTTCGGCCAGCTGCGCTCGCGTCTGGTGCCCATCGTCCGCGCCATCACGTCGCGCCCGCTCGCCGACGACTCGTGTGTGCGCCAACACGCGCCCGAGGGCCAGCAGCTCGCGTTCGGGCTCGAGGTCATCGAGCGCTTCGGATTCGACTTCCAGCGCGGCCGCCAGGACAAGACGCATCATCCGTTCATGACCAAGTTCTCACTCGGCGACGTGCGCATCACCACACGCGTACGCGAGGACGAGATCACCGACGCCCTGTTCTCCACGCTGCACGAGTGCGGACATGCGCTGTATGAGTTGGGCATCGATCCCGCGTTCGAGGGCACGCCGCTCGCCAACGGCACGTCGTCCGGCGTGCACGAGAGCCAGTCGCGCACGTGGGAGAACCTGGTGGGCCGCAGCCGCGGCTTCTGGGAGCACTTCTACCCGCGGCTGCAGAAGCACTTCCCGCAGCAGTTGGGCGCGGTGGCGCTCGACACGTTCTACCGCGCCGTGAACCGCGTGGAGCGCTCGCTCATCCGCACCGACTCCGACGAGGTCACGTACAACCTGCACGTCATGCTGCGCTTCGACCTCGAGCTCGACCTGCTCGAGGGCAAGCTGGCGGTGAAGGACCTGGCGCGTGTGTGGCGCGAGCGCTTCGAGGCCGACTTCGGCATCCCGGTGCCCGACGACACGCGCGGTGTCCTGCAGGACGTGCACTGGTACGCCGGCTCGATCGGTGGCGCGTTCCAGGGCTACACGATCGGCAACATCCTGTCCGCGCAGTTCTACGCGGCCGCCGTGAAGGCGAACCCGGGCATCCCCGCCGACGTCCAGCGTGGCGAGTTCGGCGTGCTGCACGGCTGGCTGCGCGAACAGGTGTACCGGCCGGGCTCCAAGTTCACCGCCTCGGAGCTCATTCCGCGCGTCACCGGCTCGCCGCTCACGATCGAACCGTACCTCGACTACCTGTGGGGCAAGTACCAGCCGCTCTACGACCTGCGCGAGGAAGAGCGCACGGCCGGCGTCGTCTGAACCGCCACCACCAGGCAGCACGAAGGCCCGCACGTGACCTGCGTGTGGGCCTTCGTGTTCCGTGTGAGTCCCGAGCGCGCTACAGCACGTCCGCCAGGGTGAGCTCCACGGTCTCTTCCTTGAGCTCGCGCTCGTACGTGAGCTTCACCGTGCTGCCCACCGGGCCGTCCTTCAGGAGCCGGTCCAGCTCCGCGGGCGACCAGCGCTCGATCGGCTTGCCGTTGATCGCTCGCAACACGTCGCGGATCTTGAAGCCGGCTTCGGCCGCGGGCGAATCCTTCACCACGCCGAACACCACCACCACGCCCGCCCAGCGCGTGAACCACAGCCCGCTGCGCGTGAACGCCTCGCGCTGCGCGTAGCGCTGCCCGGGCTCCAACCACAGCGTGCCGTGCGCGTAGTCGAACGTGCACTTGAAGCGCTCCAGCACGGTGGTGCCGATGTTGCCCTGGATCTCCTTGCTGCCCGCGCCACCGCGACGCGTGGTGGTGAGCCCGGCCACCGGCTCGGTGAACCGGAACGGCCCCAACTGCAGCGAATCCAGCCGGCACACCGTCTCGGGGAACGCGCCGCCGATACCGCCCACCCAGTGCTGCACTTCCTTCTTGTGCCGCACGCTCATGAGGCGGCAGTTCGCCACCTGCTCCGCGCCCACCGACAGCACGCTGGCGTTGCCCACGTCCACGATGTACGTGCCCTTGCAGCCGCTGTTCAGCGTCATGTCCACCGAGGGCACGTTGCCGTGCAGCGTCATGGGGATCGCGGTGCCGGGTCCGGTGTGCTGGTAGGACGCCGGATCGTGCAGCGTGATGACCTCACGGTCGAAGTCGATCTCGAGCGTGAAGCGGCTCAGTACGTCGTAACCGAGCAACCCCGCGGTCCGGTTCCACTCCACCGACGACAGCGCGTCCTGCAACTCGATGACGCCGGCGCGCAGATCCGGCACGTCGACACCTTTGCCCGCCGGCGTCGTCCAGCGCAGCGAGGCCAGCTTGGTGAACCCGAACGTGTCATAGCCGCCCACGCCCTCGGCCACATGCTCGCCCTCGGCGTTCAGGCCGATCGACTGCGCATAACCGCGATCCAGACAGGTGTTGAACGCGCCCGTGTCGAGAATGAACTCGGCGGGCGCCTGCCCGTTGATCGCGAGTTTCACCCACACGTGCCCGTGTCGGTACTGGAACGGCAGTTCGACGCGCCCCTTGGCCCTGAGCCACGCCACCGGCTTGGCCGTGGACCGCGGCGGCGAGAACGCCGCCAGCGGCTCCGCCCCCCGCGGCAGGTCGGTCCACACACTGTCGACATCGATGCGGTTGAAGCTCGACGGGAACTGCGGCATGCCGGTGGTCCACACCGTGGCGCGCTTGCGGCCGGCGATCGTCTTCCAGCCCGAGATGTCCTCGTTCCAGTCGTACTGGTCGCGCCGGTGTGTGATGCGCGCGAGCAACCCGGTCTTCTGGTCGAACCACAGTGACTTCTTGAGACCGCCGAGCGGCGGCGTGACGTCCACGGCCTGCAGGGAACGGCCGGCGAGGAACGAGGCGGCACCCAGTGTGACCTTGGCCGTGGTGTCGCGTGCCCACTCCTCGATACCGAACCAGGCCTCCGCGCGCAGCGCGTCGAGGTCCTTGCCCTCGACCGGGCCCACTTTCTTGGACGTGAAGTCCGTGGTCCAGGCGCGCTCGCCGTCGTAGCCCGTCTTGGTGCGCAGCATGCCCAGCCGCTCCACGTGCAGCACGTGCCGCGTGCCGGCCTGCCAGGACTCGAACGTGCCGTTCACACCGGCCTGCACCATGCGGCCGCGCGTGTGCAGCACGGTGTCGGCCTGGAGCGCCGCGCGCCCACCGGTGGCCGTCACGTAGCGCTCGATCACCGCGCGCGCGGCCACGGCCGAAGCGGCGTGCGCCGCAGGTACGAAAGCCGCCCATGACAAGAGCGCCACCGCACAGGCCTGACGACCAATGCGACTCGGCATGCGATCCTCCCTGACCCCGGGGCCACCCCGGTGTTCCCGGGTGTCATCGGCCACCGGCCACTCGCACATGAGCACGGGCGGCCTCCTGGCCTCCAGCGGAGCTCCAGGGGACCGCCCGGCGCCGCCCACGCGGGCCTCGGGGTGCCGCGCTCAGTCCTCGCGGTGCACGGTGTCGGGCGAGAACGCCGGCAGGCACACCGCCACGTACTCTGCTCCCTCGGGTTCGGGGGTGGAGTACTTCACCCGTTCGCCCGCCGCCACGCACACCATCTCGCCCGCGCGCACCTCGAGCACGCCGCCGTCGTGCTCCACGCGCAGCAGGCCTTTCAGTACGAGCGTGTGCTCCTCGAACTCGGGGCGCTGGCCGGGTTCGATCCAGCCGCCCGGGCTCTGCATGCGGGCGATGCTCACGTGGGTCGTGCCGGTGTTGACCCGGCCGATGTACTCGTCGATCAGCTTGGGCTTGTTGCCGGCGGCCGTGACGCGCGCGGGCAGCGGGATGTGCTTCGGCATGGATGGCTCCTGGGCGGCCTGCGTGCATCCTGGGTCGCGGCGGTGGCCGCGGCGCGAGACGAGCGGACGGGGGGTGAAGTTCGCCGGGCCGGAGTCTGCC
>JBEBGT010000660.1:0-1691 GCA_040081365.1 Candidatus Eiseniibacteriota bacterium
GCGCCACCGTGCGTGACGACGCGAACGGCGCGTGGCTCACGTGGTAGGCGGCAAGCCAGCGCTCGGCCTCGTCGCGGTGCTCGGCCGCTGGGCGCTCGCCTCCCGGCATGGTGATGCCGTCGTGCCACTGCTCGTCCCAGTCCGCTCGGAACCGCGCCAGCAGCGGGTCGGCTGCCGGTACGCTGCCGCGCTGCACCTCGCCGTAGAGCCATTCGAGCGCGTCATGCGCACGCTGGCCGACGAACTGCTCGATGGTCTCGGGCTCGTCCGGCAACTTCACGCGCTTCACGTAGCGATAGAAGTACTGCCGGCTGCACTTGCGGAACGACTCGAGGCGGGAGTGGGACCAGGTGCTCGGCATGGCGTGACCCCTGCGGGGGCGGGTGGGAGTCGGAGGCGAGCGATGACGCTAGCACAGCGCGGATCCGGCGGGCGTGCGCTGCGCGCGATGGGGTACAGTGTCGCCGTGGTCGGGTCCGAGGGCGCAGACCGGGTTCCAGCGAGACGAGCAGGCGCCCGCACGGCGCGGGAGGGTGAGGAGTGGACGCGAGCTTCCCGAGGATCGTGCTCGTCCGCCATGGGGAAACGGCCTGGAGCCTGTCCGGCCAGCACACCGGGCGCACGGACATCCCGCTCACCGAGCGCGGTGAGCGCGAGGCGCTCACCCTGCCCGCGCGGCTCGCACGACGTTCGTTCACACAGGTCTTCACGAGCCCGCTCGCGCGTGCCGCGCGAACCTGTGAACTCGCGGGCTTCGCGGCGGCCGCCGTATCCGACCCCGATCTGGTGGAGTGGGGGTATGGCGATTACGAGGGCCGGCGCACGGTGGACATTCGCCGGGAGCGTCCGGACTGGGATCTGTTCCGCGATGGCTGTCCCCACGGTGAGCCGCTCGCAGAGGTGAGCGCGCGCGCCGACCGCGTGGTGGCGAAGCTGCGCGCATGCCCGGGCGATGCGCTGGTGTTCGCACACCGCGATATCCTGCGCATCGTCGCCGTGCGCTGGCTGGGATTGCCCGTCCAGACCGCGGAGCGGTTCCTGTTCTCGACCGCGGCCGTGAGCGTGCTAGGTCGGGACCGCGCTCCCCACCGGCCGGTGATCGAGCTCTGGAACGACGACCAGCATGTGCGGGGGCAGGCCGGCGGCTAGAGCTTGACGCCGTGCTTCAACTGGCGCTCGGCCTCGAGCCAGAACTCGACCTCGCGGTGACCCTGGAAGCCGGACTGCACGTACAGGTCGTGTGCGCGGGCGGCGATGTCGTGGTGCGTGATCGCCGTGCTCGAGTTGGCGGACTTCGCGTTCACGGCCGTCTTCGCGGTGGACTTGACCGTCGACTTCGCGCGCGCGGGCTTCGGAGCGGTGGTCGTCGTGGCGCGCGTGGCCACGGTCTTCTTGGGTGCTGCGGGACGCTTGCTGGGCATGGATCCCTCCATACGAAATGACATGACGTCGGTGTCGAGGGGCCCACGATAACAGCACCGCCGCGGCGGCGGCGTGAAACTCCTGCAAAGCGTGCGTGAACGGAGCGGGACTTTCGTCCCCCCCGCGACACGCCACCGGACCCCTGCGCGCGGGGTGAGCTGCCGGAAAACGCTCGAGGCGCCGTCCTCGCGGACGGCGCCTCGTGAGCGGGAAGCGGAACTTCGAGCGAACTAGACCTTGCGGACGTTCGCGGCCTGCAGGCCCTTCGG
>JBEBGT010000199.1:0-6567 GCA_040081365.1 Candidatus Eiseniibacteriota bacterium
GCATGCCGTCACGCAGCTGCCGACCGATCACCACGACGACGCGCGCATTGCCGCCCGCCGTGCACGCACCGACGAACGCCAGCACCTCGGCGATCGTCTCCCAGCGCAGGGGCACTTTGTGGCCGCTGCCGTCGTCGTAGGTCGCGTGTTCGCCCACCACGAGATCGCTCCCCCTGAAGTGCACGATCGTGTTCTGCGGCGTGTTGTAGCCCGCCGCCCAGGCCAGATAGCTCACCACGACGTCGGAACCGGTGTTGAGCTCGGGGTAGCCCGGCGCGTCGAACTTGATGGCGAAGCGCGTGCCGTTGGCATCGACGATCTGGAAGCCGGGGGACACGCCCTGGGTTTTGAGCTTCACCACGGTCCATTTGCCGTCGGCGGGCTTGGCGCCGCTGCCCGCGGCCGCGATCATCTGCTCGGGCGAGATCGCTCGATGGCCCAGCCGCGGTTGCCACCATGTGCTCGGCAGTCGCACCTGGTCGCGCTCATCGACGTTCGCCGCCTCGCGCCGATGGCCGCTCAGCCGTCGCACGAGGAGCGCGGGGTCCGCGACCCGGGTGACGGGCCGGATCAAGAGCTGGTCGATCGCGTCGTACACATACGACAGATGGCGCGGCTCGGGCGTCGTGGCCGCACGACTGCGGTCGGGTTCGGTCGCGCACACCGGGGAGGCCGCGAACAGCGCGAGCAGGACTGGCAAAGCGCGTCGCATGGTCACCAGCCCCCCAACAGGTCGTAGTGGACACGGACCGCGCCCGGGCGCCAGTTCACACCGGCGGACGCCATGATCTTGGTATCGGAGCGGATGCGCAGCGTGAAGCCGTAGGACTCGCGCAGCGTTCCCCAGTGCAGGTCCGTGAGTTCGCGCGCCACGGCGCCGACCTCGGCCAGGGTCACAGCCTCGAGGTGCTTGGAGAGCGGGAACACGTAGTGCACGTCGGCATGCACCAGGTCGCGGTCGCGATAGCGGCCGTCGGGCAGGCTCTCAAGGCCCTCGTGGCCGCCGAGGGCCACCAGATCGGGGATCGCGAGCGGGCCCGAGCCGCCCTTCTGGCCGGTCGTCACTACGCGACCCGACAGTCGCAGCGTGCGCGGGTCGCGCCAGAACGAGAAACCCTGCTCGGCATAGAGGTCGGTGCGCGTGAAGTGCGGGCTGTCGAGCGTGGCGGTGCGGATGCCGCGGCCAGCCGACGTGAAGCGCTCGGTGCGCAGTTCCACGCGGTGCCCACTGAGCCAGTGCGGCCGGCCCTGCCGGGTGTCGTGCGCCAGCGACACGCCGCTGATCACGTATTGCTGGCGGCCATCGACCGATGACGCGAACGCGGGGAAGCGGTCATCCACCGACGGCCCGACCTGACCGCGGCGCAGGATGCCCTCGCGCAACGCGAGCCACACCAGCACGCCCTGCGGATCGCGCGCGGCGCGGGCGCGCGGGTCGAACGCCCACGACACCTGGTAGCGCTGCTCCTGCCAAGCGTACCGCGACAGCGAACCGAGATCCGAGTCCATGCCGCGGCCGTAGAACTTCTCGCGCGGCCGCCACTGGTAGAGATAGCTGGTGCCAGCGGGGCCGTGGCGGAGTGCGACGCGCGCGCGGGCGTAGTGGTCGAGGCTCGCGCCGAAGGACGCCGTGAGCAGGCGGTCGTATGCGGGGGGCATGAGATCGATGCCGGCCGAATGCCCCGCCCCACGACCAAGGTGCCCGGGGCTCAGGTGCACCCCGAGCGGCGGGGCCCCCATGAAGAACTGGATCAGCGGGATCGGCGCCTGCAGCTGGGCGAACTGGATGCGGCCGAGCACATACTCGGTGAGGTTGCCAAGCTGTTGGAACGGCACCGACGCGAGCTTGTAGGGCGCGTGCAGGACCTGCTCCCACGGCTCCTCGGCGGGAATCGCGTGCCCCGGCACCCAAGCGGGCGCACTGCTGGCGGCAAGCGAGTCGCCGGGCGCGTGGGCGGCGGAAGGCTGTGCGACGCCGGTGGTCGGCGCCAGGGCGAAGCCGAGCACGAGAGAGCGAAGTGCTCCGGCTAGAAATGCAGCACGCATCCGATGCGATCCTCGTCCAGGAGTAGGCCCACGGACGTGGGCGTGCCACGCCGCGGCTGGCGCGCGGCAAGGCCGGCCGTGAGGCCGATCGTGCCGCCCCACACCACGTCCGACAGGTGATGCCGCCGGTCTTCGATGCGACCCATGCCGGCCATGAGCGCGAGCGCGTGAGCCGGTACGCCGAAACGCCAGCCCAGATGCCGGGTGATGACGGGGGCCATCGCCATGGCGGCCGCCGTATGCCCGGAAGGGAACGAGTGCCGGCCGCCATCGGGGCGCGTGCGCTTCACGCTCAGCTTGAGCACACCCACGGCGGCGCCCGACACGCACAGCGCGCGCATGGCGTCGAAGCCGGCATCGCGCAACGGAGCATGCCCGCTCCAGCGGCCCGCGGCATACAGCAGCACGGCGGTACTGCTGATCACCGGCAGCTCACCGTAGGCGTTGCCGACGTCGCTCAGCCGGTCCCACGGCGCACCCTGCAACGCACGCGCCGAGGCGTCGGCATCCTCGAACGACGTGCAGGCCGCTCCGAGCGCCGCGCCGCCGAGCACGATGGCGAGCGAGGTGCGCGCGCCGAGCGGGCGCACGGTGTCGCGCAGCCACGTGGCGGAAGCGGCCGAGAGTGGTGCAGGCTCGGCCGCCTGCGCCCGAGGTGGCGCCGCCAGCAGGGCGGCCATCACACCGGTCAGGAGCGCTCGTCGCATGGCGCTCAGAACACGCCCGCGCCGATGGCGGCCGTGAGGCGCAGGTGCTCGATGCGCTCTAAGCCGTTGAAGCGCACGCCCAACCGCATGCCACCGAAGCGGTAGCCGAGCGACGTGAAACGTGACTTGCCCTCGGGCAGCGCGAAGCGGAACTTCACGCCGACCTCGGTGACCATCGCGTCCAGGCGATTGCTGCCTCCCAGGATCGACGGGCGCCTGGTTCGGTGCTCCCAGCCGGTGCTCACGTAGGGGCAGGTCCACGCGGTGGCCGAGGGCGTGAACAACATCTCGGCGCTCAGCTTGCGGCCGAGCCCGAGGCGCGGCACCAACCAGCCCTCGCCCATGTCGAAGCCCATGGTGGCCACCGACAGCAGCGCGTCGCCCTCGTCGAAACGCACGCTGACCCCGGGCAGAAGCCGTTCGGGGTCGTCGAGGGAACCGAAGTCGGCGTTGAGCTTGGAGCTGTGCTGCGTGGGCACGTGCGACGTGCCGAAGCGGTTCGCGATCATCATGCCGTTCGCGAAGAACGTGGACTCAGCGCTCGTGCCCAGTCCGGCGCAGGGTGCCAGGCCGTCGCCCGCGCGCAGTTCGTAGTGCCCGCGCGAAGGCTCGCTCGCGTGCCACGAGCGCAGGCCGAAGCGGCAGCCCTCGAGTTCGGCGACCGGCGGCAGGACGCGGTCGGCTTTCTCGCGGTGCTTGGTCATGGCGGCGCGGTAGCCGCCGCCCAGCAGGTGGCCGGAGCCGAACACGTCCCGTACGCCCCACGCATCGTTGATCCGCTCGTTCACGTCATAGCCGGGCGTGAACATGCCGTCGGCGTTCCGGTCGATGCACGAGGCATGCTTGCCCTCTTCGACCATGAGCGTGATCGGCAGCTTGGTGTCGTCGGTGATGCGCAGGCGGTTGTTGTAGAGCGGCAGGCCGTGCGCGAACGCCAGCACGCGCTGCAGCCGCACGCGGCGGCAGCCGTTGGCGTCGTGCTCCAGCAGCACTTCCATGCCCACACCCTCGACGTCGTGCCGGTGGCCGTGCGTGCCCAGGTCGATGGGGTAGTAGAAGAAGTAGCGCAGCCGCATGTACTGCACTTTGTCGAAGAACGCCGGGTCGGACTCGGCGGGCCGCGTGACGGCCTGGTCGCGGATGACCATCGAGTTGATCTGGTAGTAGACGACCGCCTGATCCGCAGGCGTGTCGCACGGGTGCGCGGCCGGGATCGGCGCGCTGCGTCGCAGCAACGGCTCGTCGGGCGAGAACGACATCACCGGCGCGAGCAGCGCCGCGATCTCGTGCAGTGCGAGCGGACGGTTCCCCTGCCAGACGACGCCGGTGGTGTCGGCCGGGGGCGGGCAGCCGCAGTCGGCGGCAGCGGCGCGTGAGCCGAGCGCGGCGGTCAGCAAGAGCGCGAATACGAGCGCACCGATCCGCGCGCGCACTCTCGCGGGCGGCAACGACCTCTGGGAATGACTCATCGGCGGCTCGGGTCTCATGAAGATGAGTGGAGTGCAGTCGCAGGCGGGGGTATCCGATGAGATTCCACTTTCGGAGCGCGGGCTGCAAACCCTGAACGGTGCGGGGATTGCCCCGGTCCCGGGCTGGTCCTAGACTGGGCCGCCGCCATGCCCGACCTCACGGACGCACCCGAAACCCCGCCGCCCGCCGGGAGCACCAGCCGCGCCCGGCGCCGCCGGGGCCGCGGTTTCGCTGCTGCTGCGGCGGCCCTGGTGCTGCTTGCCGTGCTGCCGCTGGCGCTGTTCCGGGTGCCGGTTTTCGCGCGTTGGGTACTCCGCATCGGGCTCGAGTCGGCTCTGGCGGACCCCGACCTGCACGTGAAAGTGGTCCGGGTGGCCGGCAACGGATTCCGGCGGCTCGAACTCGATGGCCTGGTGATCGAGCGGCGCGGCGAGGCCGTGCTGAGTGTGCACGAGCTGCGCGCGCAGTACTCGTTGTCGGCGCTGCTCGCCGGCCGGCTCGAAGTCGAGCGCTGCGTGGTCCGTGATGTGCTCGCGGGCGGCCGGGCCGATTCCACGGCGGCGCCGGCGCCGAGTGCGTGGGACTGGCTGGCGGGTCGCGCCTGGCAAGGGCTGCCGCTGCACGTGCGCGCGTTCGAACTCGCCAACCTGAGCGTGCAGGGCGGGTCCGACAGCACGGGCGTGCGTCTGGACTCGTTGTGCATCTCGGGGCGCGAACTGCGCTTGCAGCGCGGCCGTGCCACGGTGCACGTCGACACGCTCACGCTGCGTTCGCGTTCACCGCTCACGGCCGGGCGCTGGTGCACGGTGGAGTTCGCCGGCGCACTCGAACGCGGGCAGCTCGACGTGCGCCGGCTGCTCGTGCGCGGCGGTCGAACGGCACTCGAGGCGGCGGGTGTGCTGGCATTGGGACGCGAGCACACATTGCCGGTGAGCAGCGCGCGTTTCACGTTGCATGCGCACCCGCTGGCGCTGGAGGACGTGGGTGCGCTGCTCGGGCAGCCGGGCGCGCGCGGCGCACTCGAGGCCGATGCCGAACTCACGGGCATGCGCTTGGACGGCCTGAGCGGACGCCTGCGGGTCCGCACGCCCGGGGTCGTGTGGCCCGGGGTGGAACTCGGCGAGAGTCATGTGGAGGCCGAACTGGATTCGGGTCAGGTCGTGGCCCGCGCCGACGGCCGTTGGCGAACGATGCCGTTCACGTTGCAGGCAACGGGCCGGCCGTTCGCGGCCGAGCCGGCCGCGTCGTTCGACGCCCGGCTCGCGGCGCTCGAACGGTCGATCCCGGGAGCGCCGTGGTGGCGCGCCGGAGCACCGCGCGCGCTACAGCTGCAGGGCACGCTCGCGGCGGGCCGCTTGGCATACTCCACCCGCATGAGCGGCATCGAA
Source organism: Candidatus Eiseniibacteriota bacterium (assembly GCA_040081365.1). Lineage (GTDB taxonomy): Bacteria > Eisenbacteria > RBG-16-71-46 > RBG-16-71-46 > RBG-16-71-46 > JAIOPA01. The sequence goes on from JBEBGT010000199.1 coordinate 5,612, forward strand.
GACGCGCTCGCGAGCCGCGGGGAACTCGATGTGCGCCGGGAGGCACGCTGGGTGGTGCGCGGCGCGACGTTCGAACGCGTCTCGCTCACGGGCCGGCCCTTGCCGGGGGGGGATGCGCGCGCGGACTCCGTGGTGCTGCTGCGTGCGGGCGCCACGGCGCTCGAGTTGCACGGGCTCGCGCTGCGAGCGGCCGAGCTTGCGCGTTGGTCGGGCACGGCGCTGCCCGCTTCGAGCCTCAACGCACGCGTGGACGGGCGCATGGAGTGGGGGGCGGCGGCGCGCGGGCAGTTGCGCGTGCGGCTCGCGGCTTCATCGTTCGCGGGCGTACCCGCGGGGCCGGGCGAGCTGCGCGTGGACTACTCGCGATCGCTGCTGCGGGTCGCCGGGGAACTGGCCGCGCTCTCGGGACACTGCAGTGTGGTCGCGCGCATCCCCCAGGGGGCGGGTGCCGGTGAGGCCACGCTCATGCCGCTGCGCTTCACGAACGTCGACCTGGCGCCGTGGCTGGCTACGGGTTCGCACACGCGTCTGAACGGCGAACTCTCCGGCACGTGGGTACCGGGCGACTCGGTGCATGCGGCGGGCCGTGTGCAACTGCGGCTCGCGGAATCGCAGTGGAACGGCCGCACCTTGAGCGAGGCTTGGGCGCTGGCGAACCTGCGCGCGGGGCAGCTCGCGGTGGCCTCACGGGTCGTACTGGGACGCGAGGCGCTCACCAGCCGGCTCGCGGCGGATCTCACGCAGTCCCCGCCGTCGTGGCAGGGCACGGGCGAGGTGCCGCTGGCGCTGGTCGCGACGTTCGCACCGCACCCGCCCGTGGCGCACGGCGCGGCACGCTTCGAGGTGGTCGGGCGCGGCGGCACGCTCGCCACGCTGGCCGGCCGCGCGCGCATCGAAGCCTCGGGTGACGTGGCCGGTGTGGCGCTCGACACGTTGCACGGTGCGTTCCATGTGGC
>JBEBGT010000200.1:0-6565 GCA_040081365.1 Candidatus Eiseniibacteriota bacterium
CAACTTGCTGGCGCATCGCCGGCACGTGCCGTCGCTCGTCACGCTGTCGCCGGCACTGCTGCTGCTCGTGCCCGGCAGTATCGGCTTCCGCAGCCTGGCGCTATTGCTCCAGCAGGAAGTCATCGACGGCATCCAGGCCGCGTTCCGCATGGTGATCATGTTCGCCGCCCTCGTGGGTGGCATGCAGATGGCCGGGCTCGCCGTGCCCGCGCCGAGGCTCAAGTCGGCACGGAGGCCGTCATGAACGCGCACGCACCCTGGCGTCGCCGCGCGCTGCGGCTGCTCGCCGTCTGCGCGGCACTCGCCCTGACCGCCGCCGCCCCCGCACGGAAGCCGGCCACGAAGCAGCGCGAACCCATCGTGCTGCTGGACTTGAACTACACGTTCGTCGAGAATCAGGCCGAGACCGCGCAGCTCGGTGGTGAGGACTTCGGCAACCGGCTGCGCTTCGAGCGCTATCGCACGTGGCTGCGCGACCTGGTGAAACAGGGCCACGTGGTGCTGATCACCGCTCGCCCGGAACGCTACCGCGCCGCCACGCTCGCGCGCATGGACAGCCTGCTCGGCTGGCAGCCCGACGAGGCATGGTTCAACGAACACGACTGGGATCCCGCCGTGTGCAAACAGGACATCCTGCTCCGGCACATCTTCCCGCGTCACGGCCGGCCCGCCGACGGCACGCGGTACGTGGCGGTGGAGAGCAATCCGCGCACCGCGATCATGTACGAGCGCTACGGGATCCCGGCCCTGCGCGTGTGGGACGACTGGCAGTACATCGATTCGATCCGCGCGGCCAAGTAGCGCGGGCGGCCAGCGTATCAGGACTATCGGATCCCCGACCATCATTGGTCGGCGTGGTCGATGAACCTGAGCGGGAGCGGCGATCGCCCGCTCGGCTTCTCTGCAAGCGGCACGCTTCAGAGCCGCTACGGCCAGTTCTGGCAAGGGCGCGGCGATCGCTCGCTGACCCCACCCACTGAGTTTCGTAACGCCTCCGACTCGCATACAAACAGAACGCAGTACCTGTCCTCCGCATCGTTCGGCCCCGTGCTGGGACGAGTCCGTGACGCCACGCCGGTGTTGGATGCGCAGATCCTCGAGGAACGACTGACGAAGGCCGGCAGCCTGGCCCGGCCATTGAGCGGGGACGGCCGTCAGCGGCTCGCGCAGCTGATGGCATTGCGAGGCCGCGTTCGTAGTGCCCACGAACGCCCCGAGCGCTGGTTCTGGCGTGAAGTCGAGCGTGTTCTGCAGGAAGACGGGGCGATCGGCCCACAGGGATTGGACGCCTTCACCGTGCTTCGCCTGCTCGAGGAAGTGAATCCGAGCCTCGCACCGCGCTTTGTCGGCCGGTCGCTCCGGGTGTTCGCCACGCTGAATGCCTCCCGGGAGCATGTGAGTTCGGCCGGCAGCAACTCTTCCACGACGCTCGACGGCGGCACCGTGGTGAACTACAGCACCAGTTCGAATGGCTCGGATGGGCACGCTCGATTCGACCTCGCCGGAGTCGGATATCTGGCGGAATACCACCGGCCGCTCGGCGGTCGCGGGCAGATCGATGCCTCCGAGCAGATGGTCTGGTTCGACCGACCGAGCGTCTTGCAGCTCGGGCACCAACTCCGGGCGTTCTGGTCCGTCACGGACCGCTGGAGCCTCAGCTCACAGTGGGTGGCGGAGGCCCAGAGTCGTGATCGAGGCGGAAGCCGGAAGTTCGGGGATTGGGCCTTCTCGCATCGTGCCAGCGTGCAGTACCGGCTGGAGGACGCTTGGAGCCTCAGCTTGAGCTGGGAGGACTTCCAGGCTCACTCCATGACTCGATTCAATCGAGAGGACCGCTTCTCGCTCGGCGCGAGCTACCAGTTCCTCGGCCGCCTGACCGCGCCCGGGATCATCGAGCCCATGCACCTCGAACCGGCGCGGCCCTGAGGCCCGCGCGCCAGCAGTGGACCGAAGGCGCATCGCCCCGGTCCCCGCGACGCGCTATGCTGGGCTCACGTTCATCATCGCGTCCACCCCTTCACCTTGGAGCTCCCGATGCGTCGCACCTCCTTCGCGCTTGCCACGCTGCTGGCGTGCGCACTCGCCGTTCCGGCGTTCGCCGGCGATGCCGTCACCACCGAGAACCAGCGCTTCGGCGCCCCGGTCGTCGAGAAGAAGTCCGCCTCGATCGGCAAGCTGGCCAAGAAGCCCGCGAGCTTCGCAGGCAAGACGCTGCGCATCGAGGGCGTCGTGAAGGACGTCTGCCAGGGCCAGGGCTGCTGGGTCGAGGTGCAGGACGCGAAGGGCGCGACGTTCATGGCCAAGAGCCTCGATGAGAGCGTGCTGCTCCCCAAGGACTGCAAGGGCCAGCGCATCGTCGTGCAGGGCGTGGTACAGGCGTTGCCCGCCAAGGGCCACGACCACGATCACGGCCAGGACGTCGCCGCGCACGAGTGCCCTACGCCCAGCTACGTGCTCGCCACGCAGGGCGCGGAGCTGGTCGCCAAGAAGTAGGCCTTCCGGACCACGGAGAGCCGGCGCGGGAGCGATCCCACGCCGGCTTTCGTGTGTCAGCGCCAGGACTCACCCCCTGAGCACGACGATGGGCAACCAGCAGTTGTCGCATTCAACCGCTGCGCGGGCGATTCATATTCCAATCCGGCCCGGACCGGCGTACGCTGCCGGAATCCCCGTTATCAGTTCCCGATCGAATGGGAGTATGCATGCAAAGCAGGACTGTGGTCCGCGCGGCCGCCCTCTTCTTGTTGCTGGTGCCGGCCCAGGCGCTCGCGGACGACCCTTACGCCGACTTCCGCGTCCCGGAGTCGAGCGGATTCCGCTGGCTCGTGAATGGCAACTTCAGCCGCAACTCGGACGTCCAGTCGGACGCCAGCCAGACCGCTCGGGGCAACTCCTACGCGCCCAACCTGAGTACGGACCTGGGCGCATTTCACGAGACCGACGCCTCGGCCTGGAACCTGTCTCTGCGCACCTTTCTCCGTTGGTCTCGGCGGCACGACCGCTCGGCCGGGCGGACCTTCGAGGTGTCCACGAGCGAGGGCAGCAGTCGGTTCGACGCGCAGGGCCTGCAGACGAGCTGGGGGCAGGCCTGGTATCCGGGTGCGAGCCGCTACTCCTTGATCGCCTCGGCATCTCTGAGTACCGACTTCTCCCAGTCGATCTCCACCCGAGACACCCGGGAAGAGTTCAGCGACGTGAGGGTTCTCACCGGGGACATGTTCGCGACTCGCCACTATGGCGAACGCAGCTCATGGACCTTGGGCGCCGGTGTCGGCCGAGTGCGCTCGGTGGACGGGGTGTACGACGCCTGGGACATCGAGCGGAAGCTGCAGGCGAATGGCCGGCTCCAGAGACCGCTGTCGACCGCAGCGCGTACCCGGCTGGCCCAACTGTCCTATGCAGGCTCCGGGCTGTTCTACGCACACGAGCGCTCGTCGAAGTATTACTGGCGTGAGCTGGAGCGGATCCTGCACGAAGACGGCGCCCCGTCTGTCGAGTCGCTCGATGCCTATGCACTCGAGCGCCTATTCGAAGGCGTGCGCCCGGGATCGAAAGTCCGGCGGATGAAGGGCATATCCGTGGTGATCTCGGGGTCGCTTGACGCGGATCATGGCCACGACGACCGGGATCGTACCCGTGACCAGATCGTGTTCCAGGCCGACACGCTCTATTTCAATTCGCAGAACAGAAGTAGTCAGCGCTTTCGGATCGATCGCGACGAGTTCCTGGCCGGTATCGATGTGAACCTCCAACGCCCGGTCGGATACCGTTGGCAACTCGGCGTCCGGAGCAATGCCCGCTACGGAGCCGGTCGGAAGCGCACGACCCGACTCACCACGCTGGCCCAGGCGGGCTGGTCGATCGCGGATCGCTGGTCGGCGAGCAGTACGGTCCAACATTCCGCCGCCAGCTCGCGTGTGGATGGCGTGGGGCACCCGCCGCGCTGGGCCTTCTCGTGGGACAACTCCTTGGACTACTGGCTCGAGGATGCTTGGTCGCTCTCGTTGTCCTACTCCGTACGACAGGAACAGTTCAGCTTCTCCGTGGACGATTCCGCCCCGCGAAACTACTTACGCAATGGCTTCATCGGACTGGGCTTCACCTACCGCCCCGCCGGCCGGTTCGCGATGCCCGAGCTGGGCATCGCCGAGCACCTGGTGCCCGGCACGCGCTGACGCGCCGCGATGAACGCACCGAAGGCCGCCCGCACGTTCCCGTGCGAGCGGCCTTCGTGCTTCGTTGCAACGCCGCAACCTACTTCGTCGTGAGCGCCGGATAGTCCGTGTAGCCCTTCTCGGCACCGCCGTAGAACGTCGACGGATCCGCTACGTTGAGCTCGGCGCCGGTGCGGAAGCGCTCCACGAGATCGGGGTTCGCGATGTACGGCACGCCGAACGCCACGAGATCGGCATCGCCGGCCGCCACGACCTGCTCAGCACGCTCGACCGTGTAGCCCGTGTTCGAGATGACCGTGCCTCCGAACGCCTCGCGGATCGCCTGCGTGAGCGGCAACTTGACCGCGCCCTCGACCGGCGACTCGAGCACGTGCAGGTAGGCGAGTCCGCGGCCCTTGAGCTGCGCGGCGAGGTACGTGTAGAGCGCCAGCGGATCGGAATCGCTCATGCCGTTCCACGGCGAGGTGGGCGATAGCCGCAGGCCGACACGGCCCTTGCCCCACACCGCGACGGTCGCATCGACCACCTCGAGCGCCAGGCGCACGCGATTCTCGATCGAACCACCGTACGAATCGATGCGCTGGTTCACGCCGTTCCGCAGGAACTGGTCGATGAGATAGCTGTTGGCGCCATGGATCTCGACGCCATCGAAGCCCGCGGCCTTGGCGCGTCGCGCACCCTCACCGAAACTGGCGACCACGCCCGGGATCTCTTCCAGGCGCAGCGCGCGCGGCACCGGATAAGGCGCCTGCGAGTAGTCGGGCAGGTACGTGCTGCCCTCGAAGCCCACGGCCGACGACGACACCGGCAACCCGCCGTCGGGCTGGAACGCCGGGTGCGACACGCGACCCACGTGCCAGAGCTGCAGGAAGATGCGACCGCCCGAGGCATGCACGGTGTCGGTGACCTTCTTCCAGCCCTTCTCCTGCGCGTCCGACCAGATGCCCGGCGTGGCGACGTAGCCGACACCCTGCGGGCTCACGCTGGTCGCTTCGGTGATGAGTAACCCTGCCGTGGCGCGCTGCCGGTAATACTCCGCGTGCAGGTCGAACGGCGCACGCTCCGGGTTGTTGGCGCGGCTGCGCGTCATGGGCGCCATGACCACACGGTTCGGCAGCGTGAGTTCGCCGAGCTGGAACGAGGACAGCAGGATCGGATGACGGCTGGGCATATGGGAGCACCTCTGGAACGCGGCCGGGTAGGATCTCGATTGGACGGGTTCAGCATGCGGCTGCAGCCAACTCGAGATGTCCCGGCGACGTGTGCAGGTTCAGGTTGTCATGCGCTCGGCCGATTGGTACCCATGAACAGGCTGGGGCTGGACCTGCGTTCACAGAGGGGCAGCCCACGCCGGCGACTGTACGTCCCGGAACAAAGCGCACTACCGTCACCCCGTCCGTCACGGCGCCAAACGCGTGCAAGGCCAGCATCTGGAGCACTTCGGGCTATCGGGCACGCGCCCTGCATGGACACGGATCCGTCCACATCGAACTCCACTCGGATATTGGAGGTCCACATGCATCGCCTGACCCGGCTGTTCGCCATCGCCATGCTCATGTTGCTCGGAATCCAGATCGCCGAACCGGCGTTCGCCGCGCGCCGCGTGGTCGTGCGCCATCGCGGCGGCCCGCACCATCGCACCACGGTCGTCGTGCACCGCGGTTGGCCGCTGCGCCGCCCGGTGCGTGCGGTTGTCGTCCATCCGGCGCGCGTCACCGTGCGCGTGGCCCCCGTGACGTTCCTGGCCCCGGTGGTGTTCACCGGCGTCGTGATCGCGGCCGCGAGTGCCCCCGCCAGGGACATCCTCGTGTGGGAGGACGGTGAGACTCTCGCCAAGGACGAGGACTGGGCCGAGTTCACGCTCAACTGCGACGCGCGCGGCACCAAGCTCTGGTACGAGGTCGTGGCCGGCAAGGTGCAGGCCGACTGGGCCGAGGTCGTGTTCGAGAACGGCGACACGCAAGTGGTGGACTTCGCCGAGCGGACTCACGCCGCCGGCCTCTACCCCCTGCTCGACTTCAAGGACGGCCGCAAGGTCGACCACGTCCGCATGGTCGCCCGCGCCAAGACCGACGAAGCCCGCATCGTCCTGCGCATGGAGAAGTAAGAGCGCCCGCCGTTCTCACCACCGAGCGACAACTGGAGGTGGCGAACCAGCTCGGTCGAGTAGTGGCTGTGTGGGTGGCTGGTCCGGGGCGTCGCGAGGAAGGGGAGTCGCGAGCAGCCCGCCCGCCGTTCTCCCCACCGAGCGACAACTGGAGGTGGCGAACCCACTCGGTCGAGCGCTGGCCGTGTGGGTGGCCTGTCGGGGGGCGTCGTGATCAGGGCGAGTCGCGAGCAGCCCGTAGGCCAGGGATGGCCGGAGGGCGTCCGCGAGCGTCAGGGCGGGT
>JBEBGT010000201.1:0-6564 GCA_040081365.1 Candidatus Eiseniibacteriota bacterium
GGCCTGGTGAGCGTGCTCGAACTGCAGGACGTGCAGGACAAACCCGCGCTGTTCTCGACATTCATGATGTGGATGCTGGCGCGGCTCTACCACGAGCTTCCCGAAGTGGGCGACATCGACAAGCCGAAGCTGGTGTTCTTCTTCGACGAAGCCCACCTGCTGTTCGATGGCGCGAGCAAGGCGTTCACCGACCAGGTCGAGCAGGTGGTGCGGCTCATCCGCTCGAAGGGTGTGGGTGTGTACTTCGTGACCCAGTCGCCCAAGGACATCCCGGCCGACGTGCTGGGGCAGCTCGGACATCGCGTGCAGCACGCGCTGCGCGCGTTCACCCCCGACGACGAGAAGGCGCTGCGCGCCGCGGCCCGCACGTTCCCCAAGACACCGCACTACGAGATCGAGTCCACGCTCACGTCGCTCGGCATCGGCGAGGCGCTGGTCACCGTGCTCGCGCCCAGTGGTTCGCCCACCATGCCGTTCGCGGTGCGCATGATCCCGCCCGCCACGCGCATGGGGCCGCTCGCCGACGCCGAGTTGCAGGCCGCGCTCGGACGCTCGGCGCAGGTGAAGGAGTACGCCACCGCGGTCGACCCCGAGAGCGCGCGCGAGCTGCTGCTGGCGCGCATGGCGGCCACGGCACCGGCGGCGGAAGCTCCCGCGCCTCAGGGCGGCACCACGGACATGCCGACGCCCGCGGTGGCCGTGGGCGGCGCGCTCGCCGCACTGGGTGCGGCGCTCAACTCGCCACTCGGGCGCATGATCGCAGGGCGCGTCACCACGCAGGTCGCACGCGGCATCATGGGTGCGCTCATGGGCCCGCCGCCGCGCCGGCGGAGCACACGGCGGCGTTACTAGTCGATGGATCCGGCCGCCAGCGAAACGCGCAAGCCGTCGCCGTTCGTGTTCGGGGTACTCGCCACCGCGTTCGCGGCGGTGCTCATGCACGTGCGCTCGCTGGGTGCGCCGTTCTTCGCGGACGACTGGTTGTTCCTGGACCAAGTGCGGTTCCGCTCGCTGTTCCAGGTGCTGGCCTCGCCGGACCCGCTGGGCAATTACTTCCGGCCGCTCGGGCGCCAGTTGTGGTTCTGGGGGCTCGCGAATCTCAGTGCGGAGTCGCCGCTGTGGTTCCACGCCGCGAACCTGGCGTGCTTCACGCTTGCGGTGGTGCTGTTGGGTCTGATCGCGCGCCGGTTGGCCGGGCCGCTCGCGGGCATCGTGGCCGCGTCCTACCTGGCGCTGCACTACGCGGCCGACGTGCCGGTGCTGTGGGTGTCGGGCAGCCAGGAACTGCTGTCGCTCACGCTCGCGCTCGCGGCGCTGCACCTGTACCTGCGCGGCCAGCGCGTGCTGGCCGCGGTGCCGTTGCTGCTGGCGTTGCTCGCCAAGGAAGTCGTGGTGCTGCTGCCGCTGGCCGCCTTGGCGCTCGATGACGTGCCCGGGGGCCTACGCGTACGCGTGCGTCGCGCACTGCCGTTGTTCGGCGCGGTGCTCGTGTGGGCTGTGCTCGCGTGGATCGCGACCTCGCGCCGCGGTACCGCGGGGGCGGGGCTCGCGCTCACGCCGCTCGGACCGGCCGCGGTGCCGCTGCTGCTGGTGCGCGTCGCGCTGGGGCTCGAGTGGCAGGCGGGTCGATTGCCGTTCGCCAGCTTCGTGGATCCCGGCCCCGGCGCATGGCTGGCGCTGCTGGCGGTGGGCATCGCGCTCGGGTTCGTGGTGCCCGCCGCGCGCGCCCCGGCGCGCGGCGCGCGCACGACGAAGCGGCCGGGCGCGTCCGACCGACGAGCCGTGGCACCGGTGGCCACGACCCGCAACGCCGTCGAGCAGGCCGGCGGTGCGCAGCGTGCGTGGCGCGGCGGTCTCGTGTGGGCGGTCGTCGGCGCGCTGCCGGTGGCGGCGGTGGCGCCGCAGTGGAGCGCGTACTACTTCCTGTTCGCGCTCGCGGGGCTCGCGCTGGCGTTGGGTGCCTTCGCCGCCCAACGGCGCTGGGGGTTGCCGCTGTCGTTCGCGGTGTTGCTGGTCACGGGCGTGGCGTCGGGGCAGGCGAGTGGCCTGCAGGAGTTCGCCACCTCGCTGTCGCCTTGGAGCGGCCAGAGCCACGTGAATCGCTTCTACCTCGAACGCGGCATGAACGTCATCACGCGCTGCGTACGGGACCTGCGCGCCCAGATGCCCGAAGCCCCGCCGCGCACCACCGTGTTCGTCGCGGGGCTGCCGTCGTTCGCGGCGTTCCAGGTCGCCGACGGTCCGCTCATCCGCGGCGTGTACCGGGACAGTACGCTGCGCGGCTACTACCTGTCGCAGTTCACGCGCGACAAGATGGATCGCGGGCCGTGGCGGGTGTTCTTCTTCGATCAGGGCAGCGGCAAGCTGGTCGACCAGACACACACGCGCGGCGTGTTCATCAGCAGCGCTCTGGGGCAGATCATGAACGGCAAGCTCGACGTGGCCGAGGCCGCGCTCGAGGCCGCGCGGCTGAACGGCGAGGACGACCTCGGACGGCCCTACCTGTCGGGCGTGGTCGCGCTCGGCATGGGGCAGCGCGAACTCGCGGTCGAGCGGTTCGCACAGGCCGCCTACCAGGTCGGCGGCGATGGCGCGGGGCTGCTGCGCGAGACTCGCCGCAATATGGCCGCGGGCGACACCGCCGAGGCGCTGCGCACGGTGCGGCGCGCGATCGCCGTCGACGTCTTGAACCCCGACGTGCACGCGCTCGCGGCGGATCTCATGTTGTCCAGGGTCCGGACCCTGCCGGATGGCCAGGTCGAGGCTTACGTGACCCGATTGCTCGCCCCGCAGACGCCCTCGGCCGCGAGGCGTTGGGCGTTCGTGCTGGCCTATGAGAACCGCACGAGTGAGGCCATCGCCGAACTCGACCGCTACCGGAGGCTCGCGCCGCACGCCACGGAACTCGACCGCGACGCCGTGAAACTGCGCACCGTGCTCGTGCGCATGCTGCCGGGCGGCGACCTGGCCCAGAAGGCCATGAAGAAGGAGCTGACCCGCTGACCGAACGTCCCGGATCGCGGTGCGGGCACGCGAGCCAACGGCCGAGCAGGGGAGTTGACGGGCGCTCGCCGGGTGGTGTACACCCTTCCGTCCCAAGACCTTCGGTGGGGCTGTAGCTCAGCTGGGAGAGCGCTTGCATGGCATGCAAGAGGTCGACGGTTCGATCCCGTTCAGCTCCACCATTTATAAGTCCCGGGCCGCCCGCGGCGCCTGATCAGGCGGCCGGCCGGCCACACGCCGCGCGACCCGAACGGGGCGCGCCACATCCTTCGGGGGTGCACCCGTGATGGTGTTCGTGCTCATCGTGCTGGCCGCGGCTTCGCGCCTGCTGCCCCATCCGCCGAACTTCGCCCCGGTCGCCGCCATCGGCCTGTTCGCCGGGGCCTACACGCACCGCAAGGCGGGCTGGCTCGTGCCGCTCGTCGCGCTGCTCGCCTCCGACCTCGTGCTCGGCTTCTACCACCCGGTCGGCATGCTCTGGAACTACGTCGCGTTCGCGGCCTGCCTCGTGCTCGGTTCGGGCGTGCTGCGCGCGCAGCGCAACCTGCCGCGCATCGCAGGCGCGGTGCTCGCGAGCTCGATCGTGTTCTTCGCGCTCTCGAACTTCGGCATGTGGGCGAGCGGTTACTACCCGCGCACGTGGGCCGGGCTCGTCGAGTGCTACGCGGCCGCGGTGCCGTTCTTCCGCAACACGCTCGCGTCCGACGTGCTGTACAGCGCCGCGCTGTTCGGCGGTTACGCGCTGCTCGTGCGGTTCATGCCGCACCGCGCCGCTGCGACCGTGCGCGCCTGAGATCACGCGGACCATTCACGAGGCCCCGGTCGCGCGAGCGACCGGGGCCTCGTGCTATCGCGGTGAGTGCAGCGAGAGCAGCGTCGAATCGGTGACGGCGCCACCACCGCCGTGTGGGGCCGACATCAGCAGCGCGCGCGTCGCGGGCGACAGCCAGTCCACTTCGCCGGCCTGCGACACCAGTACGTGCCCGCGCTCATCGAGCAACCACGTGTACGGCATGCTCGGGCAAGGGAGTGCGCGCTGCAGGTCCCGGCGCAGGTCGAGCATCACGGGCGTGTGCACGCGCAGCCGCCCGAGGTAGCGCGCCACGGATGGGAACGGGTCGAACGTCACGACCGCCAGGCGCACCGTGCCCTCGGGCAGCACACGCATGAGCGAGTCGAGTGCGGTGATCTGCGCGCGCGAGTGGCGTTCCCACGGCGCCCAGTAGTGCACCAGGAGTGCGCCGTCGCCCGGCGTGAGCCGCGCGACGCCGACCGGCACCATGGGCAGCGAGACGTCGAACTCGGGTGGTGCGAGGTGGCCCGATCGCGCGAGCGGCCGCGGAGCGTCACCGGGCTTCGCCACGGTGAACAGTTCGGCGCGCCACACCAACAGTCCGAGGATGCCCAGCACGAGCAGGAGTGCAGCAAGGCGCAGGCGGATCATGGGCGCGTGGGCCGGAACGGGAGCGAGGAGGTCATCCGCGCAGTGTAGTGCGAACGCCCCCGGCTCGTCAGGACGCGCGCTTGAACACGCTCGAGGGCGTGTCGCGTGGACGCTTCTTGAGCGCCACGGGCTTGCCGGGCTCGGCCGCGCTCATGCGCGCCGCGGTGCCGCACGTCGGACAGAACGCCCAGTTGCCCTCCATGCGGCGCTTGCAGCCGCCGCAGTGCTCGCCCACGAAGTGGCCGCACTGATGGCAGAACTCGAAGTCGGCCGACACGACGGTGCTGCACGAGCCGCACACCTTCACGCCCTGTTCGGCCAGATACACCACGCGCGTCACCTCTTCGAGCGTGGTCACGCCCTTGAGCACCTTGCCCAGGCCATCCTCGCCGATCGGGTGCATGCCGCCGTGCACCGCGGCCTTGCGCACCTCGGACTCGGCCGCGCCGCGCACGACCATGCCGCGCATGGCGTCGTCCATGGCCAGCACCTCGAAGATGCCGGTGCGGCCGGCGTAGCCGCTCTGCCGGCAATGCGTGCAGCCGGCTCCGCGGTGCAAGGTGACGTGCCCGTCTTTCGCGGTGGAGCCGCCGATGTGGTTCAACAGGCCGGCCTCGGCCTCGTACGGCTCCTTGCAGCGCGGGCAGATGTTGCGCACGAGTCGCATGCTCACCACGCCCACCAGCGAGCTTGCCACCATGAACGGTTCGAGCCCCAGATCCACCAGGCGGGTCACGGCGCCCGCGGCGTCGTTGGTGTGCACGGTGCTCAGCACGAGGTGGCCGGTCACCGACGCACGGAACGCGATCTGCGCGGTCTCGGCGTCGCGGATCTCGCCGATCATGATGACGTCCGGGTCCTGACGCAGGATCGCGCGCAGCGAGTTGGCGAACGTCTTCTTGGCCTTCTCGTCCACGTGCACCTGGTTCACACCCGGGATCTGGTACTCCACCGGGTCCTCGACCGTCGTGATGTTGCGCGTCACGCTCTGGATGCTCTGCAGTGCCGAGTACAGCAGCGTGGTCTTGCCCGAGCCCGTGGGACCGGTGACCAGCACGATGCCCTGCGGCCGGGCGAGGAAACCCTTGAGCCGCGTCAGGTCGTGATCGCTCATGCCGAGGTCTTCGAGCTCGACGCGACCGCGGCGCGAGTCCACCACGCGCATGACGATCTTCTCGCCGCCGGTCACCGGCAGCGTGGAGACGCGCATGTCGATGCGGCGGCCGCCGATGTCGGCCACCAAGCGGCCGTCCTGCGGCTGGCGCTTCTCCGCGATGTCGAGGTTCGACAGCACCTTCAGGCGTGACACGATGGCGCTCTGCGTCCACTTGGGCAGGCGCTGCTCCTCGCGCAGCAGGCCGTCGACGCGCAACCGCACGATGAGCTCGTTGCCCTGCGGTTCGATGTGGATGTCGCTCGCGCCCTCTTCCACGGCGCGGTGCAGCATCCAGTTGGCGAGGCGCACGATCGGCCGGCCCTCGGCCTCGCGCATGAGCTCGTCGATCGCCTGCATCTCGTCGCTGTCGTCGACCGCATTGACGACGACCTCGTTCTCGCTCTGGATGATGCTCTGCACGACCTCGTTCATCGACGTGTCGAGGTGATAGTAGCGCTCGATGGCCTCGAGGATCTGGCTGGGTGCGGCGAGCACGGGCTTGATGAACATGCCGGCGTGGAAGCGCAGGTCCTCGAGCGCGGCCACGTTGAGCGGGTCGGCCATCGCCACCACCAACGTCTTGCGGCCTTCGATCTCGACAGGCAGCGCCACGTAGCGGCGCGCCATCTCTTCCTTGATCTTGGCCAGGGCCTGTTCGTCGGCCGGCAGCACGTCGAGATCGAGCAGCGGCATGCCGAGCTGGCGCTGGAGTAGCGCCATGAGTTGCGACTCCTCGACCATCTGCAGGGCGAGCAGCGTCGAGCCAAGCATCTGTCCGGTCTTGCGTTGTTCGGCGATCGCCTGCTCCAGCTGCGGGGCCGTGATCAGCTTGGCTTCCAACAGCATGTCGCCGAGACGCTTGTGCTCGTTGGCCATGGCGGCTCCATCCGTGGGTGGGGTACGGCCTGCGACGGCGTTATCGGCCGGTGACCGGCCCGGGATGAGCCCGGGTGTGCCCGCG
>JBEBGT010000202.1:0-6562 GCA_040081365.1 Candidatus Eiseniibacteriota bacterium
CACCGGCCTCCACGAACAGCGTGCCGTACTTGCCCGGCGTGAGCGTCTCCACGCCGTAGGCCGGCACGTTGACCGTGCTGCGGATGAGCGGCAGCGAGGGCAGCGCCGGGAGCGACGGCATGGCCATGGGGGCGTAGAACTCGGCGTTCGGAGCGGCGACGCCGTCCATGAACGTGAGCGGGCTCAGCGTGATGGGACCCTTGGCCATCATGTTGCCGACCATCTCGAGGCTGTCGCCCGAGACCTGGATGCCGCCGGGGCCGGCCGTGATGTCACCATGCAACCCGTGGCCCATGCGCGACGCCATCCGCACGCCGCCGTTGCACCAGATGTCGCCTTCGAGGTCCATGCGGCTCGTGATCGTGACCGAGTCGGTGGCGAACAGCGCGATCTCCGCGGCGTTCGGGTCGGGCGCCGGCAGCGTGGTGGCGCTGAACACGGGCAGGTTGAGGAACGACTTGAGCGGCGTGCTCGCGCCACCGCGACCGGTGGCCGGCAGGCGCATCGTGCCGTCCACGCCCTGACTCGGGGTGGTCATGTCCTGCAGCACCGAGACTTCACTGCCGGCGGTACCGTTCGGCACCACCAACTCGGGATGGTCGAACGGGGCGCGATACCAGCGCACGCGCTCGTCGGTGAGGCTGCGCAGGAAGCTCAGCAGGGCGACCTGACGGTTCGGGTGGCCGATCAGGCCGCGCATGCGCTCCATGTCGGCATCGAGGTTCGACAGGTTCTCGTCGTGGAAGTTGCCGCCACGGGCGTAGAACGCGATCACGTCCTGCAGCGACGCTTCGCCACCATTGTGGAAGTAGGGCCCCGTGAGCTCGATGTTACGCAGCGACGGAGTCTTGAAGCAGCCGTCGGCGTTGATGCGCTCGAAGGGGTCCATGTCCGGGAACAGCATGTTGTCGCGCACGCTGCCGGGGTTCAGCTGTTCCTGGCGGGCGAGCGACAGCGGGTTGCCGAACGGGTCGCTGGCGCCGAGGCCGATGTCGTCGGTGGTCGAACGCACGCCGATGTTGTAGAAGCCGCCGTCATACACCGACGGCTCACGGTCGGCCATGATCATGCGCTCGAGCATGCCGTCCTTCGTGGTGGGGTCGAGGCGCGTCGAGATGGCCGCCCCCGTGAACTCGGGGCCGGCGTGGCAGCCGAGGCAGTTGCCACCGTCGATGCCGGTGAACACCCGCAGGCCGATCTGCTGCTGCTTCGTGAGCGCGGCGTCGTTGCCCTCGCGGAACTGGTCATAAGGGGCGTCGTCGGAGACCAGCGTGGCCTCGTAAGCGGCGATCGCGAGGCCCCAGAACAGCGAGAAGTTGGATTCCATGAGCGTGTACTGATCCGTCGGCAGCTCCGAGGCCGCCGCCGCGCCGGGCTTGAGCGCGCCGTCGACGATGGTCGCCGCCGCACCCATGCCCTTCATGTCGTCGGCCGAGGCCGATGCACCGTCGACCGGCAGCGTGGCCCCGGGAATCACGTTCATCGCGCCGTCCACGAGCTGGTTCGAGTTCCACCACTTGTCGTGGAACGCGGCGCGGATCAGGTCGGCGTACGTCGTGGTGAGGCCCTTGCCACCGGCCACGGCGTAGGGGCCGAGCACCGAGTCGTCATCCTTCACTTCCTGCACGGCCAGCGGCTGCAGCGAGATCATCTTCTTGCCGAGCTTCATGAACGTGCGGCCGGCCGCCGACATCTCGACGTCCGACAGCGGCGGGCCCACGGCCTGCGAAGCGGTGCTGGCCATGTCGAGCGAGATGCGCACGGCTTCGAGCTCGCCGAGGTCGTTGACCTGGAGCACGCGGGCGTTGGCATCGGCGTCGCCGAACGGGTTGCGGCCGTTGAACTCGCGCGCGGCGCGACCGTCCCAGAAGTTGCGGATGTTGAACACGGCATTGATCGCGGACGGCGTGTTGCGGCCGGTCACGCGGCGCACGTTGAGGCCGCCCACCGAGAAGCCCAGCGGGTCGAGCGCGCTGGCATCCATGTCGTCACGCCGGCCGCCCGGCACGATGTCGTTGAACGCACTGGCGTGCACACCCTGCGAGCCCACGACATCATCGCGGTCGCGCAGCAGGGAGGAGTTGCGGTCGTTGGGATCCGCGAGCTTGTGGAACGGGAACTCCGTGGCGCCCAGCTTGTGGTTGGGGCCGCCGACCTCGAACAGGCCATTGCCGCCCGTATTGAGCTGGTTCACCGCGCGGGTGTCGACGCCAGCCTGGAAGTGGCACGTCGCGCACGCGGTCTTGCCATCGCTGCCGGCCTGCATGTCCCAGAACAGGGCCTTGCCCAGGGCGATGGCAGCCGCCTCATCCCTCACGAAGTTCTCGAAACCCACCGGCTTCGGCACCGGAACCGTCTTGAGCGACGGCGGCGCCGGCACCAGACGCTGGACGATCTGCGCATGGCCGATCACGGAGATCGCTTCGAGTGCGACCAGACCCAGGACGAACGCAGGGAGAGTTCTGCGCATGACCACCTCGTGGGAATCGCGGCAGGCAGTGCCGCGGTGGGGACTTCCTCGCGCGTCACTCACCCCGTGTTGCGGGAGAGAGTGCGACCGTGGTGGTGAGCGAGAGGATGGAGAGAGTGGGGGGTGACGTCTTCAAGCTTAGGGAATGGTCCCAAGGGTGAAGAAGAGGAATCCACGCACGGAAGCCCCCAGGCCCCGGAATCGAGCGTGGAGTGAACGCACGTTGCATGGAATCGAACTCGCGCGATGCATTGTGCGAATCGCTGCGCGAGTTGCCCCAGTATTGGTACTACGCGAAACGTCGGGGTGCCCGGTGGAATCCGACCACCGGACCCCTGCCGGCGGGCGGGGACTCTCCAGACCCGGCCCGATCCGCCTGCGCGCTGCGCTTTCTCACGGCCCCTTGTCTCGATCGATCTCCGCGGTTGGTGTGTCGTTGCACGTCTCAGTCGATGAGCACCAGCTTGCGCTGGGCCTGGTCGTTGCCCGCCGTGAGGCGATAGAAGTACACACCGCTCGCGAGGTGGCCACCGCGGTCGTCGTCGCCGGCCCACTGCAGTGTGTGCACGCCGGGGCCGAGGGGACCCCTGGCGAGCGTGCGCACCGCGCGGCCGGTGACGTCGAACACGCGCAGTTCCACGTTGCGGGCCGCCGGCAGCGAGAAGCGGATCGTCGTGCTGGGCCGGAACGGGTTCGGCGAGTTCTGCCCCAGTTCGAACGCCAGTCCCAGCGAGCTCGGAGCGGCAGGAGCGTCGTCCGGGTTCGTGGGGCCGGCGGTCAGGCCGCCGAAACCACCACCCAGAATGGGCGGCAGCTCGGCCAGGATGTGCGAGCGGTACATGGCGGTCTCGGCCACCTCGGCGGTGCGGGCGTAGACCGAGCCCTCGAGCGTGGAACCGTTCAGCATGATGAAGCGGGCCGAGGGTGCGATGAGCGAGCCATGGAAGTACGCCTCCGGGCTCAGCTTCACGACCGAGCTGCTGGCGCGCACGTACATCTTGAGGTGCGTGGACAGCCGGACGTCGCCCTGCGAGATGATGGCGCCGCGCGCGATGTCGATGTTGTCGACGTGCACGATGACGCGCTCCAGCGGCCCGATGGGCATCTCGCCCTGCGGGCCCACGGGCATGTCGATCTCGCCGTCGGGGTCGTATTGGAGGAACGCGCCGATCCCGAGTGAGATGCGCGAGAACACGTAGGTGCCGGGCTGGAGCACGACCCAGCCGCCGGCGCCCACGAGCAGCGTGCCATAGCGTCCGGGCGTGAGCGTGAGCATCCCGTACTCCGGGACCGTGACGGAGCTCTGGACAAGCGGCAGGACGGGCGTGGCCGGGAGCGCGGGCATGGCGAGCGGAGCGAAGTACTCGGCGTTGGCCGCCGCGAAGCCGTCCATGAACGTGAGCTCGGGCAGCTGGATCGCGCCGCGCGCGGTCATGCTGCCGGTCATGCGCAGCGAGTCGCCGTTCACGACGATCGGTCCGCCGGCCGTGATGTCGCCCTGCACGTGGTGGCCGGTGCGCGACGCGATGCGCACGCCGCCGTTGCACCACACGTCGCCCTCGAGGTCCATGCGGCTCGTGATCGTGACCGAGTCGGTGGCGAACAGTGCCAGCTCGGCCTGGATCGGGTTCGGGGCCGGCAGCGTGGTGGCCGTGAACACCGGCAGGTTGAGGAAGGGCTTGAGCGGCGTGTTGGCGCCGTTCCGGCCCGTGGCCGCCAAGCGGATGGTGGCGTCCGCCGCGGGGCCGGCGGTGCGCAGGTCCTGCAGCACCGACACTTCGTTGCCCAGGGCGCCATTCGCGACCACCAGTTCCGGGTGGTCGAACGGAGCGCGGTACCAGCGCACGCGCTCGTCGGTGAGCGAGCGCAGGAAGTCGAGCAGCGCGATCTGCCGCGCCGGGTGGCCGATCAGGCCGCGCATGCGCGCCATGTCGAAGTCGAGGTCGTGCAGGTTCTGGTCGTGGAAGTCGCCACCCCGCATGTAGAACTCCAGCACGTCCTGCAACGAGGCCGTGCCGCCGTTGTGGAAGTAGGGGCCGGTCAGCTCGATGTTGCGCAGGGACGGGGTCTTGAACGCACCGTCGGCGTTGACGCGCTCCGTGGGGGTGAGAGGCGGGTAGATCCAGATGTCCGGGACGCTGCCGGGGGCCGCCTGTTCGCGGCGCGCCAACGACAGGGGATTGCCGAACGGGTCGTTGGCGCCGAGGCCCAGATCCTCGTGGGTGGGCCGCACACCGATGTTGTAGAAGCCGCCATCGTAGGCCGCCACCTCGCCGTCGGCCATGACCATGCGCTCCGCCATGCCCTCGACCTCGACCACGTCGAAGCGCGTGCGCAGGCCAGCGCCCGTGAACTCGGGACCGGAGTGGCAGTTGATGCACGAGCCGCCATCGAAGCCCATGAACACGCGCAGCCCGAACAGCTGCTGCTTGGTGAGCGCGCTGGCATTGCCCTCACGGTACTGGTCGTAGGGTGCATCGTCCGAGACCAGCGTGGCCTCGTAGGCCGCGATGGCCAGACCCCAGAACAGCGAGAAGTTGGACTCCATGAGCGTGTATTGGTCGGTGGGCAGCGTGCTGCCGTCCGTGGGCGCCGTGGCCCCCATGCTGGCGGGCTTGGCCGCATCGTCGAACGCACTGTTGCCGCCACGCGCCCGCCGGGCGTCCTCGGCCGGGCTGCCCGCGTCGTGCGAGACCGCCGCACCGGGGATGATGTTGAGCGCGCCGTCGACGAGCTGATCGGAGTTCCACCACGTCTCGTGGAAGGCGGCGCGGATGAGATCGGCGTACGTGGTCGTCAGGCCCTTGCCGCCTGCGATCGCGTAGGGGCCGAGCACGGAGTCGTCCGCCTTGACCTCCTGGTTCGCGAGCGGTTGCAGCGACAGCAGTTTCTTGCCGAGCTTCATGAATGTGCGCCCACCTGCCGACATCTCGACGTCCGACAGGGGCGGTCCCACGGCCTGCGAGGCGGTGCTGGCCATGTCGAGCGAGATCCGCACGGGCTCGAGTTCGCCGAGGTCGTTGACCTGGAGTACGCGCGCATCGACGTCCGCCTCGCCGAACGGGTTGCGGCCGTTGAAGCGGCGGGCCGCGCGGCCGTCCCAGAAGTTGCGCACATTGAACACCGCGTTGATCGCGGACGGCGTGTTGCGGCCCGTCACGCGACGCACGTTGAGGCCCCCGACCGAGAAGCCAAGCGGATCCAGTAGGCTGGCGTCCATGTCGTCGCGAGCGCCACCGGGCACGATGTCATGGAACATGGCCGCATGCACACCCTGCGAACCCACCACGTCATCGTGGTCGGCCAGCACGGCCGAGTTGCGGTCCACCTCGTCGGCCAGCTTGCGGAGCGGGAAGTCGCCCGCGACCAGCTTGTGGTTCGGGCCGCCGGCCGAGAAGAAATGGTCGGCGCCCGCGTTGAGCTGGTTCACCGCGCGGGAGTCCGCGCCGGCGTGGAAGTGGCAGGTCGCGCACGCGACCTGGCCGTCACTGCCCGCCTGCATGTCCCAGAACAGCGCTTTGCCCAGTGCGACCGCGGCGGCTTCGTCCTTCACGAACTGCTCCACCCCCACGGGCTTGGGCACGCGCACACCCTTCAAGGAGGGCGGCAGGCCGAGCATCGGCCGCGGCAGGATCTGGGCATGGCCGGAGACAGAGACCAGCTCGAGGACGAGCAGGCCCAAGGCGAAGGCGGGGAGCAGACGACGCATGATGCCACCTCGGGGTCCCCACGGCTGGCGGGCCGCGGGAGGGAGACGGCTCTCCACATGCGCAGACGACCGGCAGGAACGCCCCGGGGCCGGATCGACGTCGAACGTGAGAGAGAGGGAGAGAGAGAGAGTGCTGAGTGAAGCGTAGGGGATGACGCGAGGTGGATGAAAGAGAAGAACGCAAACGTCGTGTCGATAAGGCCACTTTCTTCATGATAGTGAACAGTTCATGCATTTCGCGTAACTTGGAATGTGAACTCGTGCGCGATGCACGGCCGGTGCGCGGGGTGGACCCGAGCTCCATGGTCTGGGTGCGCTCCGCGTGAACCGGATCGGAACGCCCGCGCGAGGGAGCCTCCCGGCCCGCAGCCCCCCCCCGGCCC
>JBEBGT010000203.1:0-6516 GCA_040081365.1 Candidatus Eiseniibacteriota bacterium
ACCCGCGACCGACTACTGTGCCGCTCGTGATCGAGATCTCGTGCAGCCAGATCGAAGTGCATGTCTTCCGCCGGCGCGGTAAGCGCTTGGAGATGTTGCTCCTACGGCGTTCGCCGTCGCGTTCTCTGGCCGGAGTCTGGCAGCCCGTGACCGGCGGCATCGAGCGCGGCGAGTCCGCCATGGCCGCCGCCGTGCGCGAGGTGGCCGAGGAGACCGGGCTCACCCCGCTGCGCTGGTGGGCGCTCGAGCAGCCGGCCTCTTTCTATGATGTGGCGGCCGACCGGATCCGCGTGGTGCCGGTGTTCGCGGCCGAGGTCGCCTGGGCCGACCCCGTGCACCTGTCTCATGAGCACGACCGCTACCAGTTCGTGTCGCTCTCCAAGGCTTCCGAACTCGTGCTGTGGGGCACGCAGCGCCAGGCGCATCGCGCGCTGGCGGCCGAAGTGCTGAGCGGATCGAGCGGCGGCGCGGCGCGCGAGATCACCGCGCGGCAGGTGGTGCGCGCTGGCGCTGGCGCTGGCGCTGGCGCGAAGCCTGCAAAGCGCGGTAACACTTCACGCACCCGTACGAAGTCGCCGCGGCCACGCGCTGCGGCTCCCCGCCGCGCTGCGCCCAAGCGCCGCGCGAAGCCCCACTCGAAGTAGCCGCGACACCGCGGCCGCAGGTAGCCGAGAAAGGACGCCCCCATGGCAGCCAGCAACTCGTTCGACGTCACGACCGGCGTCGATATGATGGAAGTGCAGAACGCGGTGGACCAGGCCAGCAAGGAACTGCTCCAGCGCTACGACTTCAAGGGCCTGAAGGTCGGCATCGAACTGGACGCCAAAGCGAAGGTCATCACGCTCACCGGCCCCGACGAGCACCGCATGGCCGCGGTGTGGGATGTGCTGCAGAGCAAGATGGTGAAGCGCAAGGTGCCGCTCAAGAACCTGGAGCTCGGCAAGGTGGAACAGGCCGCCGGTTCGAGCACGCGCCAGTTGGTGACGTTGAAGGACGGGCTGTCGAGCGAGCAGGCCAAGGACATCGTGCGCTACCTGAAGGACGCCAAGTTGAAGAAGGTGCAGGCGTCGATCAACGCCGACACCGTGCGCATCTCGGGTCCCGACCGCGACGACCTGCAGGCCGCGATCGCGCTCTTGAAGCAGCATGACTTCGGCGTGGAACTCAACTACGGCAACTTCCGCTCGAACTGAAAGCAGCCTGCGAACCACGCGAACGCGGCGCGCCGGAGCACGGCGCGCCGCGTTCGTGTTGCGTCACTCGATCGTGTTGCTGTCGCGCAGCCGGATGAGCTCGTCGAGCGATGGCAGCCGCCCCAGCTTCTGGGCGGCACGGTTGGCGAAGCCGGCGTCCACGTTGCGGTCGCGCGCGCGGATGAGTTCGCGCAGCGGCGCGGTGCTGTAGCCCACCTGCTGCATGGCCATCACGTAGGCACCCGTCACGCCGTGATTGCGCGCCTCCACCGCCAGATCGATCGACACGCCACGGAACCCCGCCGCCGCGAGCCCGGCCAGGTAGGCGCCATCGACGCCATGGTCGCGTAGCTCGATCAGTTGCCGCAGCGCGGGCAGGCGGTAGCCCTGGTCCTGCAGCGCGCGCACGAAGTCTTCATCGACGCCGTGGTCGCGGGCCTGGACCAGGTCGTCGAACGACGCCAGCGTGAAGCCGGCCTTGCGCATGGCGTTCACGTAGTCCGGGTCCACACCGTGATCGCGGCCCTTGAGCAGCTGCGCGAACGTGAGGTCGGTGAAGCCGACCGCCTTCATGCCGCGCACGTACGAGGGGTTCACGCCGTGATCCTGCGCGCGCACCCAGTCCTCGAGCGTGGGCAGCTGGAACCCGAGCGTGCCCATGTCGCGCAGGAACGTGCTGGTGACGCCATGCTGAACCGCGTTCACGAACGCGTCGAGCTTTGGCGTGCCAAGCCCGGCCGCGGCCATGTCATCGAGCAGCGCCATGCTGCCGTCGCCGATCACCAGCATGGCCTGCTGTTCGGCGTCGGGTCGGCCGAGGCCGCGCTTCTGCAGGCGGTCGGGATAGCCCGCATCGAGCGTGACCTCGAAGTCGCCCTTCGCCAGCCCCTTGCTCACCGCGCCGTGCGCGCGGATCGTGCCGGCGTCGCGCGTGAGCGTGAACTCGATCGGCGCGCCGTCGCGGCTCAGAGCGTCCGCCTGCAAGCCTGCCAACTGTGCGAACGGCATGCGCTCCACGTACCAGCCCTGCAGCTTCTTCTTGCGCGTGATGCTGAGCGACAGCGACGCCACGCCCGGCTCGGGGCGCGCCTGGAGCGTGAACATGCCCGTGGCCGCGGGCTCGGCGTGCACGAGCGGGGCTCCGGGGGCGAGCGCGAGCACGGCCAGCAGCGCGAGGGCGAGGGCGACGATACGGGGTGGCGTCATGTTCGGATGGGGCTCCGGGTGACGGGGAGTGCGGGCAGGTGCCGGCTAGGATACCCCGATGGGCTGAGAGGTTGGCGGCCGCCCTGCCGGGGGCTGCCGGGCGCCCGTTGGCGGGTCACCAGCGTGGGGTGGACCTTGGACAGGCTCGGAATGTCGGCAGTTCGTCCCTCGCCGCCCGGGTGACCGGGATGTGTCGATGAAATCCCGAAACGTCGACACGTCGCCGAGCATATGTCGATGAAACGGGATTTCATCGACACATCGGGCACATCGGGGCCGGCGGCCCGGGCTCAGCGCCGCCTGCCCGACTTGAGGCCCGTGCGCAGCTTGGCGCTCACCTCGCGGCGCACGCGCGGGGCCAACTCGGCATCGTGCTCGGCCAAGAACGCGCGCACGCGCCTGGCGTCGTGGGCGATCACACTGCGCAGCGCCCACGACAGCGCCTTCACCACCATGTCCTCGCGGTCGGCCACCAGCAGATGACAGAGCATGAACGTGCGCTCGGCATCGCCCGTACCGCCGCGCGCCGGCGTGTTGAGCGCGACCGCCGAAGCCAGCGCCAGCCGGCGCCACCAGAAGTCGTCCGCGCGCGCCCAGGCCTTCACCGTGCGGTCGTCGATCTGGCCGTTTGCCCACGCGCGGCCCACAACCTCGGCCGCCAGCGTGTCGACCGTGACCCAGTTGTCCATACCCTGGGCCAGTTCCTCGAGCATCTCGGCATCGAGTGCTTCACGCGCGGCGCGATGCCGACCGAGCACTTCGTACGCCAGTTGCCGGCCCTCGAACGTGTCGGTGTCGATCAACCGTCGCACCAGTTCGAGTACCGGTTCCGCCGGCCAGCGCTTCACCTCGCGACTCACGTGCCGGGTGACCTCGCGAAGTTCGGGCACGTGCAGGCCCAGGTGTTCAAGCGCGGTGCCATAGCCGCCCGCAGCCGGGTCGTCCTTGGGCGGGCGTTGCTGGGCGCGCAGGAGTTGCATGGCAGACTCGGCCAGCGCGCGCGGCGTGGTGGCAAGTGGCGGGGGCTTGGCGGCGCGCTTGGGCGAGCCCGGCGCGGTGGACCCGCTCGTCACCTGCTCGATGGCCGTTCGCCTCGATGCCGGCAGCTTGCGCGTAGCGCTCACGCGCCTACCGCCATTCGAGACACAGTCGGATCCGCACCGAATCGCTTGGTGATCACGCCGTGGCGATGATCGAAGATGCGCGTGATGAGCGGGCGCACATAGAGCGGGTGCGCCGGCCGCGACAGCGGGTCCAACGGCAGCGCGTACTCCACGCGGTCGCCCAGCACCGTGCCACCACGTTCGGCGGTGAACGTGTGCAGGTGCACCCAGCGCGCGTACGGCCCGCGCAACTGTTCGTCGATGAACGACACGCCCGGCTGCCAGCGGCTGATGCGCGTGCGCCAGCACACCGGCAGCCCGTGCAGCTTGAGCCGATAGTCGATGAGCGCGCCTTCGCGCATGGCAATGGGCAACGGCGTGAGAATGCGGAAGTGCAGCCACGGCGGCGTGATCGTTTGAAGATTCGCGGCATCGGCGAAGAACGCGAACGTCTCGGCAATGCCCGCCGGCACCCATTGCGTGCGCTCGAACACGTGCACGTGCATGCGACTCTCCCCCGCTCTCGCCCCGAAGCCGCTACTTCTTCTTGCGCGCTTTCTTGGCGTCGCGCCGGTGCGCGCGCAGCCATTCGGCCGCTCCCATGCTGCCCTCGTACGCCTCGTACAGTTCGTCGGCGATGATCAACGCCTCGTGTTCGTCGCCCGGTGTGTAGTAGCCGTCGTCCGGGCCCACCTCGGGCGGCTCGTCCGCCAGCAGGTGCTTGAGCGCATGCCGGTTCGCCTGCGTGGCCTTGGCGAGCGCGGCATCGGCGACCTCGCCCGGGCCGTTGCGGCGGAACGCCAGGATCGCGCTCGCGAACGCCAGGATGGCCGACGGATCCTCGGCGTAGCGCTCGAGCAGGGCCGCCGCCTCGTCGTCGCGGCGCGCCACCAGCAGCCGCGGCACCAGCACCATGCGCGCCCCCAGGCGGTCGTCGGGATCGTGCTGCAGCATGAGCGACCAATGCGTGAACGCGTCCGCTTCGAGCTCGGCCTCGTACTCGATGCTGGCCAGCCCCATGAGCGCACGCATGTAGGGCCGCGTCTCGAGCGCCAGCCAGAACTCGCCGGCGTAGCGCGCGAAGCCCTCGGGACCCAGATCGCGCTCGGCCGCGGCGAGCGCATGGCGATGCAGCTCCAGCGCGCGCATGGAATCGGGCATGTCTTCCGCCACGAGCAGCCATGCGTCGGAGAGGTCCGAGTAGAGCGCGATGGCCTCGCGCGCGAGCTTGAGGCGCAGGCGATCCTGCGCCTCGAGCGCGTCGTGATACTTGGCGAGCGCCTGCTCGCGCGGCGATGCCGACGCACTCGCACCGGACTCGCCCGGCAGCGCGTGCCGATCGTGCTCGCGGCCCACCAGCATGCGTTCGGCCGCGCGCGGATCCGCCGGCCGCAGCCGTGGCTCGGACGGTGTGAGCACCGAGGGCAGCGCGAACGCGTACTCACGCGGGCCCGCATGCGTGCTCACGATGTGCCGCCAGCGGCCGGAGTCCAGCTCGGCTTCGGTTGTAGCAGCCAACGCGCGCAACAGCCCTTCGACGAACACCAGCTGCTCGGCGTTGGCGCGTACCGGGTACTGCTCGGGGCCGAACTGGCCCAGCATCGGGTACGACTCCGGTCCGGCCACCGGCAGGCCGTGCTGCTCCCACAGGTCGCTGTCAGGGTTCGGCAGCTCGTACACGGGATCGAACGTGCACGACCAGCGCGCGCGGCGTCGGAGGGCGGCACCCGCGCTGCGATCGGCCGCGTAGTCCGCGTGCTCGCGCACCGAGTCGAAGAACGCCAGCCCCAGTTCGCCATCGAGGCCACTCAGCACCGACACGCACGTGAACTCGCGCGCGGGTACTTGGGATTCGAGGCACACGAGATCGTAGTCGCCCAGGTGCCACCACAGGTGCGAGGCGTGGAACTGCAGCGCGGCGTCGGCGAAAGCGCGCACGTGTTCGAGCGTCACGCCGACGCCCGCGAGATAGCCCTTCTCGGGCTCGTCGCCCACGAACTCGGCCAGCATGTCGGCCTCGAGCTCGTCGATGAGCGGCAGCCTGGGCACGAGCGCCACGTCGATCTCGAGCGGGGCCAGTTGCGCGCGCAGCGGTTCGACCAGCGCCGCGTCGCGCACTTCGACCGTGCGCGGCCGGTGCCCCGTGCTG
The DNA here is from genome assembly GCA_040081365.1 of Candidatus Eiseniibacteriota bacterium. Taxonomy (GTDB): domain Bacteria; phylum Eisenbacteria; class RBG-16-71-46; order RBG-16-71-46; family RBG-16-71-46; genus JAIOPA01. Next base: position 5,652 of record JBEBGT010000203.1, read on the forward strand.
CGGTGCGCGGCCAGCTTACCGATCGCATCGAGCAGGTTCAGCCGCTCGCGCTCGGCCGGTGCCACCACTTCGCCATCGGCGAGCGTGCCCTCGCGCCGGCTGCGCGCCACGCTCACCCACGGCCGGTAGGGCGGCTCGTCGGGCGGCACTACCCAGCGCGGCAGGCGCACCACCGCCAGTTCGAACACATCATCGCGCTGCGGCAACCGGCGCAGACGTTCGAACGCGAGATCGGTGAGGGGTGCGTACATGACGGGACTCCCGAGGGGCAGGTGGCAGGGGCGTGCGAGTGGGCGACGGTAGCACGCGCGCGGCAGCACCGCCGAGGGCGCGCGAGGGGCTCGCCATGGCCACGGCTGCTCATTAGAGTGCGCCGAGCAGCCCAACCACCCGGAGAACTCCCATGCACCACGAGTGGCATCGCGATGGCTTCACCGTGAGCACCGACATGGCGCGGCTCGACATGGACGCCATCTATGGCTACCTGAGCACGAGCTACTGGGCGCAGGGCATCCCGCGCGTGGTGTGCGAGCGCGCGATCATCAATGCCGAGGCGTTCGGGGTGTACGAGGGCAGCCGCCAGGTGGGCTTCGCGCGCGTCGTGACGGACTACGCCACCGTGGGCTACGTGGGCGACGTGTTCGTGCTCGAGCCGTGGCGCGGCCGCGGGCTGTCGAAGTTCCTGATGGAGTGCATCTTGAGCCACCCCGAGTTGCAGGGCTTCCGGCGCTGGTTCCTGCTCACGCGCGACGCGCACGGGCTGTACGCGCAGCACGGGTTCACGCCGTTGAGCGCCCCGGACCGCTGGATGGAGAAGTGGACGCCGAACGCGTACGGCGTGAAGGAGTAGCGCCCGGGCCGTACG
>JBEBGT010000005.1:0-23474 GCA_040081365.1 Candidatus Eiseniibacteriota bacterium
GCTCTAGCCGGGGCGGTGTAGCTCCAGCACCCCGCTTTAACGCCTCGCCCGCTACGCGCTCAGGCGTCGCGGGTTCCGGGCCACTTCGTACGCGGCATACCCGAACACTGCCCGCAGTGACTCCTGCGTCAGCCCAGGGTAGTTCTCGAGCACCATGGCCTCGGTCCAGCCTGCTGCGAACAGGCCCAGCAGGAACTCGACAGCCAGCCGCGTGCCCTTCACGACCGGCTTGCCCACCGCCACATCCGGTATGACCTCGATGTGCTCCCGCCAGTTCATGGCGTCCTCCGTGTTCTATCTCCGGGCTCGTCAGGCCGTCGGCGGAAGGTCCCCGGGGCCGCCCGGGCCGTCCTCCGGAGTCCGCCGCCGTGCTTGGTACTCGAGCGCAAAGCCCAGCGCCCGGGCGATGCTCTCGGCACGGCCCAGCGTGATGCCGTGGTAGTCGTCATGCTCGTCGCGTGACACCTGCGACTCGTGCACGTCCATGCGGCGCGCCAACTCGCGCTGGGTGATGCCGGCGGCAATGCGCAGCGCGATCAGGTGCTTGCCCAGCGCCCGGATGCCCTGCACCGCACCGATGTCCCCGCGCTTCAGGCGCTCGTAGTACTCGACCTCCTCGACCATGCCAAGATGAAACGTGCGCATGGCCTCGTGCAGCTTGGTCACCTGTTCTGGAGTGTAGCCTCTGGCCGCCAGGTCCGCGGCGGATACGATGAACGCTTCTTCGCGGCGACGGATCAGTTCCTTGGTGTCCTTGTATTCGCGCTCGGTCTTGATCATTGCGCCACCTCGTTCTTCAGAAGCCTCACGATCCCCTTCGGGATGAAGCTCCTCCGCGACAGTCGGAACGCGTCGGGAAACTCGAGCATCTCGCCGAACTGATTCCTGATCCCGGTCAGCACACCTGGGAAGTGCGGAAAGAGCTCCACCCGGTAGCGTTCCCACATCGGGAGCTTGAGCCTGTGCTCGCCTTCCACCCGTCGTCGGTCCTCGTGCGCCCAAGACCACACGCCATTCGGATCGATCCCGCGCAAGCGAGCCTCAAGCTGGCCCGAGTGGTAGTCGACGCTGTCGCAGCAGAAGTACCCGTCAACGTCCCCGGGATGGTGCTTGTTCTCCACGAACGAGCCGTCCACGAAGACCTCCTCGATGCCCGCCGCCCACAGCGTCGGGACCAGCAGTTCGAGATTCCCGACCAGCTCGGCCCGCCACCGGCGATTCCACCCGATGGGGACGTTCTTCGGGCCGACGACCAACACGCTTTGCTTGAGCTCCGCCAGCGTCGCGGGGTGGTCGCCAACAGGCAGGACACCTTCAGCCGTGAACTCCGGGATCGATGCCACGGAGCACTCCCAACGGGGCGGTCTCGTCGCGGGAGCACAGTTATGGTAGCGTACTTGACATATTTGTCAAGCTTTACCAAGCCCAACGCCGACAACGCGTTGCTGGGACGCCAACGGCGCGGAAATCCCTGCGCCGCTTACAGCTCCGGCGCGATGTACCTCGCCGCTTCTTCCGATGTCCGCACGGGCACGACCTCGAACTCCACCAGGTCGCTCCAGTTCCGGGTCCACTCGGCCAGGGCGGCCTCGTCGGGGGCTTCCATCACCTGGAAGCAGCGCCGGTACTCCATGTCGACCCAGCTGCTCACGTAGCGCAGCGAGTCGGGAGCCATGCGGCCGCGGTCGCGGAAGCGCCGGTAGATCTCGGGTGCGGCGCCGTCGCGGAAGTGCTCGATGATCATGAACAGCATGTGTGCCCCCTTCAACCCACCTTCGTCACGCCCACCACTCCGATCGGCATGTGCACGATCACGTTGGTCCCGTGGGCTCGCCCACCCTCATGCCCAAGGTCAGTGCACACCACCGACACCTTCCCCGGGCGACACCGCCACGCGCGGCCTCCCCCTCACCGCCCGGCGTGGGCGGTCCAGATCATCGCCAGCTTCTTCTTCCGCCAGGCACAGTCACGCAGGTACAGGTTGATGAGCGTCTGGTACGGGATCCCCACCTGCGCCGAGATCTCCTTGAAGTAGTCGAGCGACGACTCGTCCAGCCGGATCGTGACCGACTTCTTCGGGCGCTTCACGTACGGGTTGGGAATACCCTTGCTGAAGTCGTAGTGCTTTCTCATGAGTCGAGCCCTTTGCTGTAGAGCCGTCGTTCGGATCGATTCGCCGGCCGAACCGAGATGATGCGGATGACGGTGTCCCCTTCCCGATAGCAGTGCACCACCACCAGGACGCGAGCGGCAGAACCGAACCCGAGCAAGACGAAGCGATCCTCGTCATCCGAGTGCTCAGTGTCCGAGACGAGCAGCCCCCGCTCGTCCGCGAACACAGCAACCGCCTCGAAGAACCCGACCCCGTGCTTCTTCTGGTTGTCGGTGTCCTTCTCTGGATCCCACTCGAACACCAGATGGGGCGTGCGTATATTGTACGTACGTCGCACAGACACGTCAATACCCCCGCAGGCTTCGCCGGAACCGGCTGGTCTACGGGGGCAGGACGAGCGGGGCGCAAGAACAACCAGTACCCACTCGGCAAGGAAACGGGCGGGCACAAAAAATCCCCCGAGTCGCAACTCGGGGGGAGCCGGCAGGCGCTCTTGCGAGACGACCACTCGGCGTCATCGAACTCATGACGAGTCTGCCGCTAGGCGGAGCAGGAACACCCTGGGCACTTGCCCAGTCCTGACCCAGAAACGTACGCACCCGGTTCGGGAAACGCGCGCTCATTCGGCTCGGCACTGCTCGGATCACTTCAGTCCACCAGGTCGCAACCCGGTGGGGGCCCGCGGAACCTCTCGCGAGAAGTTCCGTCAGCGTAGGGCATGAATTCCAGGTTGGCGCTGATGGCGGGTCAAGCACAGAAACACCGTCCATGACCGTCCCACACCGCCCACTCCGTTCACGCCACGCGCGTCGCGCCCACCACTCCGATCGGCATGTGCACGATCACATCCGTACCATGCGCCAGCACGCCGAGCGACTTGCGCACGCTCTCGGGGGCGTCCAGCAGCAGTCGTCGCGCGGCATCGCACGCGCTCTCCGATACACCGCAGCGCGCACACGCGTCCAGCAGCGAGCGGCCGGCCTCGAGCTCAGCCAGCGGCTGGTCGTGCCAGTCGTAGCGCAAGCCGGCGGCCACCAGTACGTCTCCCCATGCGGCGGGCGTGAGCAGCGTCACGGGTGCGGGTGCCAACAGGTCCTCGAGTGCCTGCACCACGCGGTCGGTCTCGGGCTCGCCCGTCGCCATCACGTCGCACACGGCCACGCGGCCGCCGCGCCTCAGTACACGCGCCATCTCGGAAGCAGCACGCGCGGGTTCACCGAAAAGTCGCGCGGCGTGACGGCACGCGATCAGCTCGAACGCGCCCGAACGAAACGGCAGCGCGCACGAATCGGCCGCGGCGCGCGGCGGCACCAGCCGCTGTGCGCGGCGCGCCTCGAGTGCGGCCACTCGCAACATGGCGGGCGACAGATCACACAGCACGACGCGCTTCACGAACGGCCCGGCCGCGCGCGCCATAGCGCCGGGGCCGCAACCCAGATCGAGCAGCGTCTCGTCGGCCACGGGCTCCAACCGCTCCAGCACGCGATCGCGCGTCTGGCCCTGCGCCAACTCGGGCCACAGCGCGTAGCTGGTGGCGCGCTCATCGAACGCCACACGCAGCTCGCGCAACAACATCATCCGCCGCCCGAGCCCACGGGGTTACTGCCTTCCTGGTACGTCTTCATGATGGCGTCCAGCACGCTCTTGGGCGGGCGCACCTGATCGAGCTTCAACCCGGCCAGCGGCGGCTCGATCATGCGCATCTCGTCGTCGAACTTGTGCGCCTTCGTGTTCACGTACAAGAGCCCGGTGATCAGCTTCATCTCGCTGCGCGCGTCGCGCAGCGTCTGCATGGCGGCGTCGGCGTTGGTGGGGTCGTAGTCGGCGGCCAGCTTCTTCAGCACCACCTTCGAGCCGTCCGGCATGTCGACTTCGCGCGTCGTGCCGGGCTCGTACTCCACCGTGATGTCCTCGAAGTAAGGCACGTAGTCGATGTCGTGCAGCGGCGCGTCGTGCTCCTTCACGGCCGCGTACGACTTCGTCGAACCTTCGTGATCCGCGAACGTCACGCACGGGCTGATCACGTCGATCACCGCAGTGCCGGGGTGCGCGAACGCGGCCTTCAACAGTGGCCGCAGCTGCTTCTGGTCGCCGCTGAACGAGCGCGCCACGAACCCGCAGCCCAGATCGATGGCCAGCGAGCACAGGTCGATCGGCATCATCTGGTTGGCCTTGCCGCCCTTCTGCGTGCTGCCCACGTCGGCGGTGGCGCTGAACTGGCCCTTGGTAAGCCCGTACACGCCGTTGTTCTCGACGATGTACACCATGGGCACGTTGCGCCGCACCAGATGGCAGAACTGCCCCAGGCCGATGCTGGCGGTGTCGCCGTCGCCGCTCACGCCGATCAGCAGCAGCTCGCGGTTGGCGGCGTGCACGCCGGTGGCCACGCTGGGCATGCGGCCGTGCACGGCGTTGAAGCCGTGCGAATGGCCCAGAAAGTACGCGGGCGTCTTGCTGCTGCAGCCGATGCCACTCAGCTTGGCCACGCGATGCGGCTCGAGCCCGGCCTCGTACGCGGCCTGGATGATGCCGCCGGTGATGGCGTTGTGGCCGCAGCCGGGGCACAGCGTGGTCTTGCTGCCGTCGTAGTCGGCCTTCAGCAGGCCGATGCGGTTCACGGGCTGGCCGGCCGCCGGCGGAACAGTAGGCGTGCTCATCTTGTGGTCTCCTCGCGGCCGCTGGCCGCAACGAGTGGGCGGGAAGGACTGCAGGCGTGCGCCATCACCGGGTCACCCCCTGCGCAACGCCTTCATGGGCCAGCACCCCATCGGTCACGCTTTTGGCATCCAGCGGCATGCCGTCGTAGTGCAGCAAGCTCTTGATGTCGGCGGCGCGCACGGGCTGCTCGGTGCGGATGAGCGTGCCCATCTGCGCGTCGCGGTTCTGCTCCACCACGTACACGCGCTTGTGCGCCTTCACGAACGCGTCCACGTCGGCGTGCAGCGGCAGCGCACGCACGCGCAGGTACGACGCCTTGATACCTGCGGCGGCCAACTGCGACTGCGCCTCGAGCATGGCCCAGTGCGACGAGCCGTACGCGATCAGCCCCACCTCGGCGCCCTTTGCCGGGAACGCTTCGGGCGCGGGCACCAGCGTGCGCGCGGTGTCGAGCTTGCGCTTCAAGCGATCCATGTTGCGCACGTACGCGGCCGGGTCTTCGGTGTAGCGCGCCGCCTCATCGTGACCGGAGCCGCGGGTGAAGTACGTGCCCTTCCAGTCCTTGGTGCCGGGCAGCGTGCGGTACGGAATGGCATCGCCGTCCAGGTCGCGATAGCGCTCGAACTTGGCCACCTTGGCGAGCGCGGCATCGTCCAGCACCTTGCCGCGATCCCACGGCTTGTCGGGGTACGTGAACGGATCGCTCATCCAGTTGTTCATGCCGATGTCGAGGTCGCTCAGCACGAACAGCGGCGTCTGCAGCCGCTCGGCCAGGTCAAAAGCCACCTGCGCGAACTCGAAGCACTCGCCCACCGAACCCGGCAGCAGCACGGGGAACTGCGTGTCGCCGTGGCCCAGGTTGTAGGCAAACGCCAGATCGCCCTGCGCGGTGCGCGTCGGCAGGCCGGTGCTCGGGCCCACGCGCTGGATGTCCCAGAACACGCCCGGGATCTCGGTGTAGTAGCCGTAGCCGCAGAACTCGGCCATCAGCGAGATGCCGGGGCCCGACGTGCTGGTCATGCTGCGCGCACCAGCCCAGCCCGCGCCCAGCACCATGCCGGCGGCGGCGATCTCGTCCTCGGCCTGGATCACGGCGAACGTGCCCTTGCCCGTGACGGGATCGCGACGATGCTTCTCGAGGAACCCGATCAATGATTCCACCAGTGAGCTCGACGGCGTGATCGGGTACCACGTCACGACGGTCACGCCCGCGAACATGGATCCCAGCGCCGCGGCCGTATTGCCGTCGATCAGGATCTTGCCCGCGGTCTCGTTCATGCGCGCCACCTTGAAGGGGTCGCGCTTGGGCAAGCTCTCGCGTGCATACGCCATGCCGGCCAGCACGGCAGCTTGGTTGAGCGCCATGGCCTTGGGCTTCCGGCCCAACTGCGCCTGCAGCGCCTTTTCGACCTCGGCCGCCTCGATGCCCAGCAGCTCGGCCAGCACGCCCACGTAGATCATGTTCACCACCAGCCGGCGCAGCTTCACGTCGGTGGTGATGGGTTCGATCAGCTTGGCGTACGGCACGCGGTACACGATGCGGTCGTCGGGAACATCGGGCACCTTGATGGCGTCGTTGATCACGATCACGCCACCCGGGCCCATGCCGGCCACATCGGCCGCGGCGGTCTCGGGATTCATGACCACCACGATCTCGTGCCACGCGCGGCGCGCCACCCAGCCGTCCTTCGACGCACGGATGGTGAACCACGTGGGCAGGCCCGCGATGTTCGACGGGAACAGGTTCTTGCCGCTCACCGGGATGCCCATCTGGAAGATCGACCGCAGCAGCACATTATTAGCGGTCTGGCTGCCGGAGCCGTTGACGGTGGCGACGTGGATGCTGAAGTCGTTGACGATGTTGGCCATAGTGCTGCGGACGTTACGTTTGGCCCCCCGAGGGGTCAAGTGTGCGGGCGGCCCGCGCACGAGCCGCCAACGACAACGCCCCGCGGGCTGTGACCCGCGGGGCGCCTCTGCTGTCGTGGCCAACATCTTATGAGTGGATCGGGCCCCGGAGCCGCAGTGCCACCCCCTGAGGAGGTCAGGCGGCGACTGCGACTCCATCCCCGGGACCCTTGCTGCTACTGCACGCGGACGATCCGCTTGGTGAGCGCCTTGTCGCCGAAGCGCAGCACCGCGAAGTACACGCCCGGCTCGGTGTTCTGACCCGTGGCGTTGCGACCGTCCCACTGGATGTGGTGCGCGCCAGCCGGCAACGCGCCCTGGTGCACCGTGCGCACCAGACGGCCCTGGATGTCCATCACGCCCAGCTCCACCGCACCGTCACGCGGCAGCGAGAACGACAGCATGGCCTCGCCACGGCTGGGGTTGGGGCTGATGGGCGCGAACTCCAGCGTCGCCGCCGTCTGGCCCACCGTGAGCATGATGTCGCCCGGCAGCGGCGCACCCGAGACACCCTCGGCCGCGAGCGGTGCGGTGATGCTCGAGCCGTTCAGCAGCACGAAGCCGTCCATGTCCACGCGCACACCCACTGACGCCACGTTGCGCGTGCCCAGCACCTGCACCGAGATGCTGTGCTGGCGGCCCGAGGCCAGGTCGTTCACCGCGAACGCCACCACCGCCTGGCGCACCACGGGCGAATACAGGTCCACCGTCACCGGCACACCCTTGTCGATGCTCACGGCCGCCCGGCCGCGATCCGGGCCCATGGTGGCGATCCACGCGATGCTGCCGCGGATCGTGAACTGCGCGCGGTTCGGCAGTTCGACCTTGCTGCGGTTGTTGGTGCTGAAGCGCACCGAACCACCGTACGCAGCGGCCACGTTGGCGTTGGTCCACGTGCCGTTGAACTTCACCTGCGTGCTGGTCTGGTCCAGCGGCGTCAGCGCGAACGCCGGCGCCGTGGTCCACGGGCTGGCCGAAGCCCCGTTCATGGCCCGCACGCGGAACTGGTAGCTCTTGGGAGCGGCCGACGTGCCCATGGCCAGCGCCAGCGTGGTGCTGGTGGCCGAGCCCGGCGGGGCCGCCACAGCTGCCCAAGCGCCACCGTTGCTGCTCTGCTGCAGTTCATAGCTGGTCAGCGTGCCCGCGCTGGCCGCCCACGTCACGGTCACCGGGATCGTGCTGTTGGCGAGCTGCGCGCCGGCGAGCACCGCCAGGTTGCCGTTCGGCTGGATCGAAGCCGCCGGGACACCGGGGGCCGACGGCGCCGCACTGATGACGCCGGTGCCGTTCAGCACCACCGCGAGGTCCGTGGTGTTGGCGGCATTGCACGCCAGGTTGAGCGTCGCCTGACGCAGGCCCAGCGCGCTGGGCGCGAATCGCACACTGATGTTGAGCGTGCCACCGGCCGCGAGCGTCGCGGGCACCGCGCCCGTGATGCTGTAGTCACCGGAGTTCAGGCCCGCCAGGTACACACGCGCGATGCTCATGCTGCCGGTGCCGATGTTGCGGAACTGCACCGTCTGCGCGGCACTCACCGTGGCCGGCTGCGCCGGCACGTCGCCGAACAGCAAGGCTGCGGGAGCCGCGCTCGCCGCGGGACGCGACGGCTCGGCCACCGCGCCGCAGGGCGCCGACGGACCACCGGTCACGCCGGGGCCAGTCTCCTGGATCGTGAGTTCGACCAACGCCAGAGGTTCGCGGCCCATCCACACGGCGCGCGACTCGGCGGCCTCGTACGCGGTGCCGACCTCGTCCACACCACCGCACAGGCGCAGCATGTCGGCCGCGCTCAGACCCGTGTACGTGGCGGTCCAGAGCGGCGAACCCGGCGCATCGTACGCCAGGTCGATGCCACCCGCGGCCCGCAGGTCACGGCGGCCATTCACCTCGAACAGGTCACCGGCCGAGATGAAGCGATGCTCCAACTGAGCCACGGGGATCGGCAGACCATCGCCACCCACCGCCGAGCCGTGCACCTGCACGGTGCCGGGGCCGGTCGCCACGCCACGTTCGGCGCTGACGTCGGCCACGGTCATCTGATCGGCGATGCCGGCGGCGTTCGTGATCCGGATCACGTCACCGGCGCGCAGGTCCGGGGTCATCACTTCCCAGCACGTGCCGCCGGGGTGATTCACCTCGAGCAGGCCATCGGCATCGGAGTTCGCCGTCTGCGAGCGGATCTGGATCCCGCCGCGGAACAGCGTGAAGAAGTACGGCCCTTCCTCGGCGGGATAGCCCGAGGCCGAGATGAAGTCCCGCGACGGGAACGCGATCAGCGCGTGCCCGCTCGCCGGCGGGTCGTTGGCGACCACGGCACCGGCACCCACCGACTGCGCCGAGCGGTTGTTCGCCGAGTCGAACGCGTCGACCGTGTACTCATACGTCTCGGTCGCCAGGGCGGCATCGGTGTAGCTGTGGGTCGCGGCGTTCACGTCGACGAGCTTCACGCCGTCGCGATACACGCTGTACCCGGTCACGCCAACATTGTCGATCGACGTACCCCACGTCACGACGACGTCGCGACCATGCAGGTCCGGGCTGACCGTGGCGAACGCCGCCGGCGGCACCGAGGGGGCCGTCACATCGGCCTCGAGCACGACATTCGCGAGCGCGCTGTCGGATTCGGGCGAGCGGTTACCGATGGCGTCGACCGCATCGACCGTATAGCTGTAGCTGCCGCTCGCCAGACCGGCATCGATGTAGGCGGTGAGCGGCGCATTGACGTCCGCGATCTTGGCTCCGTCGCGATACACGCCGTAACCGGCCACCACCACGTTGTCCGTGCTGGGCGACCAGTTGAGCGTGACGTTCGCACCGGCCGCGACCGCCACCAGATTGGCCGGGATCGTGGGTGCGACGTTGTCGGGCTGGATGCTGCCACCGGTCTCCGAGGGCGGCGAGGCGTTGCCGTACTGGATGCCGAGGCCGGCCACGATCTGCTGCTCCTGGCCCAACGCGGCGCCACGAGCGGTGGCGTGATCGTAGGCGATCGCGTGATAGTCATGCGGGCCCGGGGGCGGGAACACATCGAGGTAGGTGAGCACGCTGCCCGCGACCTGACCGATGGCGACGCCATCGCGGAACACGCGGTAGTAGGCCACCGACCAGTCATCACGCGACGGCAGCCAGGACAGGCGCTGTGCGTTCGCGCCCTCGCTCACGCTGCTGAACCCGGTCGGCGCCGTGGGCGCGATCGTGTCGATCGTCTCCAGGGCGGCGCAACCCGGCATGGGCCCCGGCGGGTTGCCGGCGCTGTTCTCGTAGATCGTGAGTTCGGTGAGCAGGTTCGGGTCGTTGCCGTTCCACTGGATGCGCGGCTCGGCCTGATCGTAGGTCGCGCCGTCCAGCGTGCTGACGCCACCGCGGACGCGGGCGATGTCATTGCCGTTCAGGCCCACGTATCGCGCGGTCCAGTTCATGCCGCCGGGGTTGTTGCCGGCGTCGTAGCTCAGGGTGCCATCACTGCCCGGACCCGCACGCAGCGTGCGGCGGCCATTCAGGTCGAAGCGGTCATTGCGTGCCACCAGGCGCTGCTCGATCTGCGTGAGGGGCAGCGGCCGGCCATCGAGACCGACCGAGGTGCCGTGCACCTCGACGATACCTTCCTGTGCGGCGGTCAGCGGATCGTCCTCACGGACGACGACGGCCGGCAGCGCGGTGATGCCCATGACATGGGTCTGGTCGGCGGTGCGAATGCTGCCATCGGCACGACGCGCGATCGTGCGCAGGATGTCACCGTAGCGGACGTCGGGCGTCACACCTTCCCAGCACGCGCCGCCCGGGTGGTTCACTTCGACGATGCCCGCCACCGTGGGATCGGGATCCATGGACGGAACCAGACCCAAGGCACTGCTGATGACCTGGCCGTCGCGGATGATGAGCACATCGACCAGGTCGGTGGCTTCGAAGCCCGAGCACGACACGAAGTCGCGCGACGGGAACGCGATGAGGCTGATGGGCTGGATGGGCGGCTCGTTCGCCGGCGTGTTCGGGTCCGGCGCCGGCATCGTGACGACCGTCACCGCGTTCGACTGCTCCGAGCGATTGCCGACTTCATCCGCGGCCTGCACGGTGTAGACATGCGTGCCCGCGGGAACGTTGTTCTCGATGAACGCGTCCGGCGCCGGCGGGAACCCGCTCGGGCGCTGCGCGATCGCGACCACGATGCCGTCACGGAACACGCGATACGCGGTCACCCCGACGTTGTCGGTGCTCGGCGACCAATCCAGCGTCACTCGGTTGTTGAAGCTGACCGTCGCCGACAGGTCCGTCACCGTCGTGGGCGGGATCAGCTCGCTGCCGGGCAGAGGCGCGAGTTCCTCGAGCGGCGCGTTGCAACCGCCCATGGGCCCGGCCGTGGCCGCCGGCCCGCGTTCCACGATCACGAGACCGGTGGTGCCGATGAGCTCGATGATGCGAGCCTCGCAGCTCAGGGCGTTCTCGACATCGGCCGGGCTCAGCCCGCTGAACGTCGCCGTCCAGTGGATGTCCGCGAGGCCGTCATAGCGCAGCAGGCCCTCGCCGGGCGCTTCGATGCGCGGCCGGGCATTGATGTCGAAGTTCCCGCTCGGGCTCAGGAGCCGGCAGGCCAGCGAACCCAACGCCAGCTGCCCGCCATTCACGACATTTCGCGCCGTGCCATAGACCTCGACCGTCGAAGCGTCGATCTGGACCGGCAGCTGGACACTCATGTTCGACACCGTCACGGCGTCCGAACGGCCCGCATTGGGCCCCGAGACGACGTCGATCTGCACCACGTCGAAAGCGCGCAGGTCGGGCGTTACCGTCCACCAGCAGGCACCACCCGGGTGATTCACCTCGACGATGCCACCCGAGGGGGCGATCGGCGCGGCCGGATCGGTGCTGCGGATGGTGCCGTCCGGGTGGATCACCTTCACGATCACGCGATCGGCGTCGTCGTAGCCCTCGGCCGACACGAAATCGCGCGAGGGGAAAGCGGTGATCAGGATGGGGGCTGCCGGCGGGTTGCTGACCTGAGCCGCGGCGGGGAGCGCCGCGCCCAGCAGCACCGCAGCGAGCAGCCACGGACGCAACAGGTTACGCAGGAACCTGGAAGGCATGAGCCGACCTCGGAGAGATGTCGTGACCGTGGGAGCGGTCACGTCGTGGGGAGATGACCGAGCGGGAGAACGCCCGGGCCCCGTTGGCGGGGGATGCCGGTTCGGGGGAGAGAGGCCGAACCGGCGACCAACAGGACTGGTGCAGTGGACATGAGTCTAGGAGCCGGTCGGATATGAATCCAAGTGTGAACTTCATGTGGGCGGAACAGGACTGTCGAAGTTCAGTAACACGCATTGCAGCTTGCATACCGAGTGAACAGGCGTCACGCGGCGGTCCCACGAGGTGCGCCATGTAAGCGGTTTCCACGCAACCACCCACGCCGTCGTTCGCTGCGACGAACCGCACTGCGGCGCGCGTTCCGGGGCGTCACTTGCCGCCGTCGCGTGCTTGCGGCCCAACGCTCAGGGTCCGCGGTCGCGCACGAGCGACATTTGGCGGAGCTGCCCGAATGCAGGCCATCGCACTCGCACACGTTCAAGGCCTGCGAGCGACGCATCCCCGATCGACCGCACGCGTGCCGGGCGCAAAGCGAACGGCCACCCCTTGCGAGGTGGCCGTCGTTCGCGACCCGGAGGTGCCGCGGTGTGGCGTACGGATCGAGCTCAGCGATAGAGGCCCTTCACGGCACCCCACGTGGTCACGCGCGTCGGCGTGGCCGCCGGGCAACCGGTCACCACACCGACGACCGGCGCACCGCCACCCTGCCACGTCACGTAGTGCGAGTCCGTGTTGTTGGCCGGCGACGTCATGACGAGCGGCGCGGGGCCGCTGTGCAGCACGCTGATCTGGTTCAGCCCCACGCACACCGGCGTGGCGCAGCCGGCGCAGGCCGAACCCGACACCGTGTTGAGGTTGTTCATGGCGACGTTGAACGCGAAATAGTTGAGGAACGCGAACAGGTCCTGTGCGTCGCCCGCACCCGGGACCGCCGACGTGAGCGTGATGCGCGCGGTGTTGGGACCGCGACCGCCCACCGAGAAGCTGGTGAGCGAGGCTGTGGCCAGCCCCGCGCTCCAATCCTCGCAACCCAGGTTCGTGGGCAGGTTCACGCCATTCACGGCCAGCGAGCCCGTGCGGCAGTTGTTGAACTGCCACCAGGCCGGCATCGCCGAAGCGCTGGCGGCCATGTCGATCACCGCGCTGATGCGCGTGGCCTGGGTCACGTTGGACGGCAGGTAGAACGAACCGACGAGCAAGCGGTTGCCGGCGTCGGTGTCGCAGGCGAAGTTCAGGTTCGCGACGGCATCGACCTCGCTGTAGCAGGCATTCCAGCGCATGCACACGCCACCGGCGGCCTGAGCGGCCGAAGCGGCCAACGTGCAGAAGAGAGCAAGGACATAGTAGGGCTTACGCATGGTGTGGGGGATCTCCGGGTCACCGCTGGCGGGGCGAGGTCCACGAGGGCAGACTCGTGCGGCGCCTCCGCGCCGCTTCGGTACCTGCACCGCTCCGCGATGTCACAAGCTTGGCAGTACCCCGGAGTGTGACCTAGGAAAACTCGCATTCCATGCGGTCGGAACCTGTTTCACGCCATGCATCGCGCGAAACGCGTTGCGTCTTGCAAGCCCGGCACCGGTGAGCGCTCCTCCTGCGCGGCGCGAACGCCGCCGCGCCGTCTCCTCCCGCTGAGGCGCACCGGGCCTTCACCACGCGCTGCCGTGCGACAGGCTCAGCGCAGCACGACCCAGCCGCGCGCGGCCCCCGCGCCCTGCGCGCTGCGCACGCGCAGCACGTAGCGGCCGGGCGGCACGCGGCCAGGCGCCCAGGCCAGACGGTGCGCACCGCCGGCGAAGCGCTCGCTCACCCGTTCCGCCACGCGCCGGCCCTGCGCGTCCATCAGTTCCAGCGCCACATCGTCGGGGCCCGGCAGCGTGAATGCCACGTTCAACGGCTGCCCCGCGCGAGCGGGATTGGGTTCGGGCGGCGCCAGGGCCACGCGCGCCGCACCACCGGGCGTACCCGGAGCATCCACACCCAGCACGGGTGAGCCGATCTTCACCACGATCTCGCGCGCGCGGGCCAGCGGCACGTACGTGCCGCCCATGAAGAACTGCGTGTTGCGGCCGAAGCGCAGACGCGTCCAGCCGGCCGTGGCGCCGGCCGTGAAACGCACCTTGTAGAGCGCATCGGCGCCCGACACCGTGGCGTCGCTGCACAGCATGACGAGCGTGATGGCCAGCGACTCGGGCTGGGCCGAGAAACGGTGGAACGTGGCGGCACAGGCCGACACCATGAGCGCGCCGCGCTGCGTGGACAGCGGCGACGTGGGCGTGAACGCCACCATGCGGCTGTCGTAGAGCAGGCCGATGTCGAACGCATTGAACGCATCGCCCGGCTGCAGCGTGCGCAGCTCCACCGTGAATGTAGCCCCTGGCGCGACCACGAGCGTGTCGGCCTGACCGCCGAGATGCACACCCGCGGCCCGCGCTCCAATGGGGGTCGTCGCGAGCAGCGAAAGCGCCAGGGAGAGCGCGGCACCCCTGTGTGCCGCGCGAAGACTTCGAATCATGGGGCCGATCCGCATCGCCAGGGCCCTCACCGCAGCAGTGTCACGGTGCGCGTCCAGCGCCCCGCAGCCGACGTGAACCGGGCGTAATACACGCCCGGCGGCTGGGCGTGGCCGCCGTCATCACGGCCATCCCATTCGAAGCGGAACTCGCCGGGCTCCTGTACGCCGTTGGCCAGCCCGCGCACGCGCCGGCCGGCGACCGAGTACACGGCCAACTCGACCACGCCACGCTCGGCGAGCGTGAACGCCAGCGTGGTGCGCGCCGCGAACGGGTTGGGTGACGCCGGGGCGAAGGCCGTCTCTCGCGGCACCACCGGCTGCCGAGCGGTCGTCACGACGACGCGTCCGTTGTGCTGATCCCGTCCGTCGACGCTCACGATGCGCAGCCCCGGATCGCCCGGCGCCACCACTTCGAACTCCTGCACGGCCAGCTCGCCCTCGCCCACGAGCCCGGTGCCGTTGCCGGCCATGACCGCGGCGTCCAGCGTGCCGGGGCGCGACGAGAGCACCACACCGCCCTGTTGCTCGAGCAGCGCGCCGGGCCGGTGACCCAGCGGGCGCACCACGGCGGGATCCCACGTCAGCACCACCGAGGCCGCCTGCACGCGGCCGGTCCCTTCGAGCCGCAACCGCGCGTTCACGCGCTCGCCCATCACCACATGCTCGGGTGCGGCCAGCGTGATGCGGTCCGCGGCGGCCGCGGCCGTCCACGCGCGCGGCGCGCTCACCGCGGGGTTGTAGTTGATCGCGAACACCACCAGGTCCTCGAAGTCCAGCAGGTGGTCGGTGATCGGGCGCGACAAGTTGGAGAAGTCCACGGTGGGGCCCACGTCCAGGTACGACACTGCGGCCATGGCCGCGCCGGACTTGCCGTAGTGCAACCCGAGCAACGACAGGTCGAGCGTGTTCACCGAGTTGTCGCCCTGCCCCGCCACACCGTTGCTCACATCCCCCAGGTGATAATCGAGCACGCCGGCGGTGCGATTCGACACCGGCGAGCGCGTGCCCAGCGCATCGACCACATAGGCCACGTAGTACCACTGGTCGCGGCTCGCGGGCTCGTCCAGGTCCCCGGGTGCGGCCACCGCGGTGAGCGTCCAGCCCGCGGGCGGATAGCTCACGGGCGGCGCGGGCACCTGGCCGGGCACGGGCCCGTCTTCGTAGAGCGGGTAGTTGCCGAACGCCGCGCGCCACACCTCGACCTGGGCACCGGCCGGCACCGCGCCCCACGACAGGGCGATCTTCGTGATGCCATCGGTGTCGTTCCCTTTGCGCAGTTGCACGGCGGCAAGGTCCGTGATCGGGGCCACGGGCGGGTTCACGGCGAACGTCACGCTCAGCGTGCGGTCCGCCGTGACATCGGCCAGCGTCACCGGGTTCACGAAACCGATGCCGACGCCGTCCAGCAGCACGCTCGCCACATGGAATCCCACGTCGGGGCTCAAGACGAACGACTCTGATGCGCCGCACGCCACGGCCACCGCGCCCGCGGGCGCGACGCTGCCGCCCGTGCCGGCACTGGCGGTCACGGTGTAGCTGCGCAGCACGATGTCCACCGCGAGCGTGGCCGTGCAGCCGGCGGCGTCGGTCACCGTCACGCTGTGGGGACCCGTGGCCAGCGCACTCACATCCTGCGTGGTCGCACCGTTGCTCCAGGCGTAGGCATACGGCGGCGTGCCGCCGCTCACGCTCAGGTCGATCGCGCCGTCCGGCGCGCCCAGGCACGTGCTGGTGTGCGACTCGCTCAGCGCCAGCGCGGCGGCCACGCGCACGGGGCCGCTCGCGCCCGCCGCCACCGCGAGCGCGGCATTGGCACAGTCGCGCAGCTTCACGTCGGTGATCGCCACGCTGCCGGTGCCGGGCGTGCCGGTTCCCGCCAGCAGCAGCTGGAACAGCGTGCCGCTCGTGGCGGACACGCCACACGGCTCCAGCGTGAGCTCGGCATTGTCGATCGTGTACAGGCCGTTGCCCCGGTCGGTCACATGGAACGTGGGGTTCGGGAAGAATCCGCCGTCGCTGAACGCCGCCACTCCCCCGCTGGCCTGCAACTCGGCCGAGAGCTGCACGCTCACCGAGAAGGCCTTGATGGGTTCGCTCGCCGTGCGCGACAGCGTCACGGGCACGCTCTGGAGCGGCGTGCACGCGCTGATCGCGCCGGCGGCCGCGCCCACGTCCACCTCGGCCGGCAGCACGATGGCCGGATTCACGACGTCCAGTGTCACCAGGGTGTCGCGGAGCGTGGTGAAGCCCGTCACCGTGAGCGTGTTCCAGGTCGGCGATGGCGGGCGCACCACCAACTGGTAGCCCACCCGGTCGAGCGTCACGCGTGCCGCGCCCGCGGCGTCGGTGGTGTCACCCAGCGTCAGCGCGGTGCGTCCCGTGGTGGCGTCAATGAACTCGAGCACGGCCCCCGCGATGGGCCGCCCGGTACCCGCCTCGCGCACGCGGAAGTCCACCCAGTGACCGTCGCGCAGGATGACGTTGCCGAGATCGGTGGCCGCGGTCACCTCCAGAGGCTCGAACACGACGGGCAACAACCGTGTGCTCACGGCCGGCGCGAACGCCACGCGCAGCGAGCCCGGCGTGACCACCGCCGAGACGTTGCCTGCGGCGTCACTCTGCGGGTTCACGAGCGCGAGCCGATGGCCGCTCGGCAGGCTGTCCACGAGACAGTCCACACCCGCGACGGGTGCGAGTGCCGAGTCGAGCGTGCGCGCGAACAGGTTGGCACCCGCGGGCAGCGTGACGTCGCCCAGATCGGTGGCCGCACTCACGACCACGCGACGCAGCGCGCGCGCCGCGAACACGGGCCCCAACGGCGGCACGCCGATGACGTCGTAGGTGCCGGCGGGGATCACGAACCGCGCCACGCCCAGCGCATCGGTGGCGTCGGTGGGCGTGTACAGCTCCGCTCCGCTGGCAGGGTCCTGTACATAGAACTCGGCGGCTGCGAGCGGCGTGCCCACGGGATCCAGGATGCGGCCGGTGACCACGAAGCCGGGCAGCATCGTGGCGATTCCCAACGAACCGTCGGCATTCAGGTTGAACGTGCCCAGGATGCGCGGGGCGATCCCCTGGTCCAGGCGCGGCTCACCCGAGACGCGCCACGTGCCGGGTGACACCAGCACGTTCACGTTGCCCGCTTCGTCGGTGACCGCGTTGGCCACGTTGGCGGGTGGCGTGAGGAACAAGGGATCGGCCAGTTGCAGCGCCACATGCGACACGGCGGCTCCGGCGGGCGTCACGATGCGGCCGGTGAGCAACTGCCCGGGGGCCAGCTGCACGTTGAGCGTGGTGGTGACATCCACGCGCACGCCGTTGCGCACCGCACCGAACACATGCGCGCTGATCGGCGGCGAGAACGACACGTCGTAGCGTCCCACCGGCACGGTGACCGAGAAGTCGCCGGTGCCCGAGGTGAGGCTGCCCGGTGCCGACAGCAGCGTGCCGTCGCGGCTGTCGCGCACTTCATAGGGCACCGCGCTGACGGCGACGCCGAAGATGTTCGTGGTGCGACCCGTGAGCGTCGCGGCGTTCGCGGGCGCAGTCAGGGCGACGGCTGCCGCGAGAGCGGCCGTGATCAACATGCGGCACATGACGATCTCGTTTCGGGGGAACTCGGGTGAGGCTGCAGGGCGCGCGCGTCAGGCCGGGGCGAGGGGGGCTCGGAGAACGGCCTGCCGCGGGCTTCCGTCCGGATGGAGCGAACGAAGTCCGCCGAGGTTGGCGCCCCGCTGGGGAAGCGGGGCGCCCACCCTGTGCTTTTCTGCGACTGGAGTGCTACTTCACGCGCACCATGCGGCGCGTGAGGGACTGGCCGTCGAAGCGCAACACCGCGAAGTACACGCCGGCCTCGGTGGAGTGCCCGCTGGCATCGCGGCCGTCCCACACCAACCGGTGCACACCCGCCGGCAGCACGCCGTCGGCCAACGACCGCACCGCGCGGCCCTGGACGTCGAACACGCCCAGTTGCACGCGGCCGTCGCGCGGCGTCGAGAACGCGAGCTGCGCTTCACCCACGCTCGGGTTGGGCGAGATGCGCGCGAACTCGAGCGCCACCGCACCGCCACCCGGCTGGTTCTCCGGAGAAGGCGCCACCGGTTCGGCCGAGGCCGGCGTGGTGCCGGCCGCGCCGTTCAGCAGCACGAACGCATCGAGGTCGACGCGCGTGCCCGTCGAGGCGGCATTGCGCGTGCCCAGCACCTGGATCACGACCTGATGCTGCGAGCCCGAGCCCACGTTGAACGTGAGCGGGATCGCCGCCAGCTGCTGCACCGGCGCGTACAGGTCCACCGTGACCGGCGCTCCCCCGTCCAGCGACACCGAGGCGCGGCCACGATTCGGGCCCATCACCGCGATCCACGCGATGCTGCCGGGGATCGTGAACGAGTCCTTCTTCGAGAGCTGTGCCTTGTCCTTGCTGGTGGACGCGAAGCGCTGGTTACCGCCGTAAGTGCCGGCCACCGTCTGGGTGCCCCACGTGCCGCCGAAGCTCACGAAGCCGGAGTTCGACTGATCGACGGGCTTGAGCCCGAAGCGCTGGCCGGTGGCCCACGCACTGGGCACGGCCAGGTTCATGGCGCGCACCCGGTACTGATAGCTCTTGGGTGCGGCCGTGGTGCCCATGGGCAGCGTCACCGACAGGTTGGTCGCGATGCCCGGCTGCGGCGCCACGTCGACCCACGGCGTGCTGTTCACGCTCACCTGCAGCTGGTAGCTGGTCACGAGCGGCGAAGCGCTCGGGGCCCACGAGACCTGCACCGGCATCGCGCTGTTGGCGAGGTTGGCACCCGCCAGCACCGTCATGACACCGCCTGCGGCCAGACCCGAGGCCGGCACGCCCGGAGCGGGCGGTGCGGCGGCCGACTGGCCGGTGCCGGTGAGCACCACCACGAGGTCGGTGGTGTTCGCGGCATCCGTGCGCACGGCCAACGTGGCCTGCCGCGCGCCGATGGCCTGCGGGTTGAACACCACGCTGACATTGCGCGTGGCGTTCGGGGCCAGCACGAACGAGCCGCCACCCGCGGTGATCGCGAAGTCACCCGGGTGCAAGCCCGCGATGTACACCGAGTTCACCGTGAGGTTCGCAGTACCGATGTTGCGCAGCACCGCCGTCTGGGCCGGCGTCACCGCCTGCGCGGCACCGAACGGCATGGCCGCCGGCGTGAGCGAGGCCTCGGGAGCCGGAGCCTCGGCGGGTGCGGCGCACAGCGGACCCGCGGGGCCGCCGAGCACGCCCGGACCGGTCTCGTGGATGTCGAGCTCGCGCAGCGCCAGCGGCAGGCGGCCGAGCCACACGCCACGCGACTCGGACATCACGTACACCGTGCCATCGGCTCCGGTGCCGCCGATGATGCGCAACATGTCGGCCGGCGACAGGCCCGTGTAGGTGGCGGTCCACTGCGTGGAGCCCGGCGCGTCGTAGGCCAGCGAACCGTCGGTGGACGAGCGCAGGTCACGACGGCCGTTCAGGTCGAACAGGCCCTGGCTGCCGACGTCCGCGATGAAGCGATGCTCGAGCTCGCCCAGCGGCAGCGGCAGCCCGGCAGCGGTCTTCGCCTCACCATGCACCACCAGCGTGCTGGTGCTGGTCGCGATGGGCACACCGGCGACCATGTGCTGGATCGTCGTCTGGTCCGCCACACCGTGCGCGTCGGTCACGCGCACGACGTCGCCGGCGCGCAGGTTCGGCGTGGTGCCCAGCCAGCAGGTACCGCCCGGGTGGTTCACCTCGACCGTGCCCGTGCCGTTGGTGGGGAAGCCCGGCGCGTCGGCCGCGATCACGCTGATCGTGTCCGAGCGGATCTCGAGCCCGCCACGGAACACCGAGAAGTAGTACGGACCGTTCTCCACCAAGTAGCCCGACGCCGAGATGAAGTCCCGGGCCGGGAACGCGATCACCGAGTGACCTTCGGCCGGCGGGTCATTGGCGACCACGGCGCTCGAGCTCGCCGAGTGCCCCGAACGGTTGTTGGCGGAGTCGAACGCCTCGACCTCGTAGGAGTACGTGCCGCCCGCGAGGTTCGCATCCAGGTAGCCGAGCGTGGCGCCGTTCACATCGGCGATCTTCACGCCGCCGCGGAACACGCTGTAGCCCGTGACGCCGATGTCGTCGGTCGCCGCGACCCAGGTGATCTGGATGTCGCGGCCATGGATGTCGGGGCTCGTCGAGGCCAGCACGCTGGCGGGGATCGACGGGGCCACGACGTCGGCCGTGTTCACCACGTCCACGGTGACCGGCGCCGATGGCGCCGAGCGGTTGCCCACCACGTCCGCGGCATCGACCGTGTACAGGTACTGCCCGGTGGCGAGCGACGTGTCGAGATAGGTCGTCGCCGGCGCGGCCACGCTGGCGATGAGCACCGCGTCGCGGTAGACGCCGTAGGTCACCACGCCCACGTCATCGCTGGCGGCGCTCCAGTCGAGGGTCGCGAAACCGTCGCCCGACACGCCCACCAGGTCCAGCGGCACCGACGGCGCGGTGATGTCCGGCTGCACGAGGTTCACGACGTCGGAGGACACCGACAGGTTGCCGTACATGTTGCCGAGGCCGGACGCGATCTGCTCGATCGGGCCGGCACCGGCACCGAGCGGCGACGCGGTGTCGTAGGCCTTCACTTCGTACGCATGCGCGCCGGCGCTCACGCCATTGAACGTGAAGCTGTTGCCCGCATTGGCCGGGACGTTGGCGATGGCGATGCCATCCTGGTAGATGCGATAGCCCGCCACGTACCAATCATCCGTCGAGCCGTTCCAGCTCAGCGTCAGCTGGGCCGCGGCCGGCACATGGTTGGCCGTGAGGCTGCCCGGCGCGCTGGGCGCGATCACGTCGGTCGGTTCGAGCGGCCGGAAGCAGGCCGGGCCCGCGGGGCCGGGTGGATTGCCGTCCGGTGCGTTCTCGAAGATCGTGGCCTCGTTCAGCAGACCCGGGTTCGCACCCAGCCAGTGGATGCGCGTGTCGGCGCCGGGGAACACGCGACCGGTGGACAGGCTGGTGCCGCCCGCCATGCGTGCCACGTCGTCGGCATCGAGGCCGGTGTAGGTGGCGGTCCACTTCACGCCCATCGCGTTGTCGACGGCGTCGTAGACCAGCGTGCCGTCGCTGCCCGGGCCCGCACGCATGGAGCGGCGGCCATTGAAGTCGAAGTGATCGCGCGTGGCGATCATGCGCTGCTCGATCTGGTCGATCGGGAGCGGCTGGCCGTTGGCGCCGAGTGCCGTGCCGTGGATCTGCACGATGCCGTCGGGCTGCGGCGTGAGCAGGTCGTCGTTCTGGACGATCACCGGCTTGAACGCCGCGACACCGGCGATGCGCGTCTGGTCGATGCTGCGGATGCCGTCGGGATTGCCCGGACCGATGTTCGCGGGGTTGTAGGCGATGGTGCGGATCACGTCGCCCGCGCGGATCTCGGGCGTCACACCCTCCCAGCACGCGCCGCCGGGGTGGTTCACCTCGGCGAAGCCCTCGGCGTCGGGAATGATGCCGGTGGCCGAACTGATCACGATCAGGTTGCCGTTCGGGTCCTGGCGCAGCACCAGCACCGTGACCTGATCGTCCGCCAGATAGCCGCCCGGCGAGATGAAGTCGCGCGACGGGAACGCGATGAGGTTGATCGGCAGGACCGGCGGCTCGTTGATCGGGAACGTGTTCGGGTCGAGCTGCGGGACCGCGGTGACCGGACCGGCCTCGTTCGACAGGTCCGAGGCATTGCCGACCTCGTCGAACGCGCGCACGGTGAACGTGTAGGTGCCCGGAGGGGTGTTGCGGTCCACGAACGTGGTGGGCGGGTTCACGGCGCCATCGGGGTTCGACACGGTGAAGATGGCCTGACCGTTGCGATAGATGCCGTACGCCGTCACCCCGACGTTGTCGGTGGACGCGTCCCAGGCGAGCGTGACGGTGTTCGAGAAGCTGATGCTCGCGGTGAGGTTGGCCGGCGCGGTGGGCGGCTCCAGTTCGCTGCCCGGCGGTGGCGGCAACACCTCGAGGGCGGCCGCGCACGGCGCGGCCGGGCCGGCCACGGTGAGCGCACCGATCTCGAAGATCGTGCTGCCTGCGGCCGGGGCCACGGCCGTGCCCAGGTCCATGGCGCGCGACTCGGCACCCAGCGCCAGTTCGCGATCGGCCGTCGAGAGGCCGGCATACGTGGCGGTCCAGTGGTGGCCGAAGGGATTGAGGACCGGGTCCACCGGGTCGTAGGCGAACACGCCGTCCGCCGTGGCGGGGGCCGCCACCGCGCGCAGGCTGCGGCGGCCGTTGAGTTCGAACAGCGAGCCGGGCGCGATGATGCGCTGCTCGAGCTGGCCGGTCGGCAGCGGGTTCCCCGGCGCCAGACCGAACGCGTCCTGCGCGCTGCCATGCACCACCACGAGCGTGTCGAGCCCGTCGATGAGTTCGACGGCCCGTTTGGCGCGCACGTTCGAGACGGTGACTTCGTCGATGCGGCCGAGGTTCGTGCCCGCCATGACCTCGATCTGGACACGGTCGCCGGGCCGGATGTCCGGCGTCTGGCCGAACCAGCACGCACCACCCGGGTGGTTCACCTCGACAATGCCCGAGAACGCGCCGGGCGCATCGGCCGGGTCGCCTTGCGGGATGATCCAGTTGGCGGGATCGGTGGTGCCGCCGGTCGCGCCCGGGAACACCGTGGGGTCATGGATGACACGCACGATGACCTGATCGTCGATGGCGTAGCCGCTGGCCGAGACGAAGTCGCGCTGCGGGAACACCGTGATGTTGATGGGCGCGAGCGGTGGGTTGTTCACCGCCTGGGCCCACGTCGGCACGGGCAGTGCCAGGAAGCCCGTCACGAGCGCAACGAGCGCGGTGAGGGCCGTTCGGGAGCTGACCTTGAAACGGGTCATGGAGGATCCTCTCGGCTGGGGAGTGGTGCGGGGTGACGAGATCCCGCCCCGCCGTGTGGAGTCCGGGGAGACTCGGCGGAGGCGCTCGCGCTGAACACTGCTATGGGGGATCTCCCAGTCCCGACCCACGTTCCTGAGAGGACTTGCGTCGATATGAATGATGAGGATTTCCGGCAGCGTGTATCAATCAAAGTCCGACATGGTCCGTTATGATATGAACTTCGCGTTCGCCCGCGCCGTCACCCTCACGTACGTAGCGCAGCAGGAGCATCCGGGACGTGGCTCGATCAGCAGGACTTCCGGCAATCCAACGCCGAGCGCGTAAGTTGCTGGAATTGC
>JBEBGT010000204.1:0-6497 GCA_040081365.1 Candidatus Eiseniibacteriota bacterium
AGGTGGCCCCGGGGCCACTGCCGGTCCCGTTGGAATCCACGAATAGCACTCATGGGATGGGACCGGTTCGTGAAGCGAGCGTGGCACCCACGGCCAAGCCGACGCCCTCATTCCATGCCCGCTTCACGCCGCTCTCGGGCGAGTGCGTGGCGCTGCGCGCCCAGCTCTCGATGGCCGCCTACGAACACTTCCAGCGCGTGCGCGCGCTCGCGTCGCACGCGATCCCCACGGGCAATGCCGCACTGGTGATCGAGTACGCGCTCAAGCTCGCGGCCGCAATGCTCGACAAGCGCAAGTTCGGCCGCGGCGCCCGCACGCGGCCGCGAGACGGTCAGCCCGCTGGCCGCTACATCCCCGCCGCCGTGCGGCAGGAGGTCTGCGAACGCCACGGTGGCCGCTGCGCTTACGTCGGCCCCGACGGCACGCGTTGCGGCTCGGAGTGGCACCTGGAGTTCGACCACATCGTGCCCTTGGCCGAGGGCGGTCAGACCGTGGCCAGCAACCTGCGCCCCCTCTGCCGCCGCCACAACCAACTCGAAGCCAAGCGCCGCCTGGGAGCCGACCTCATCGCCGCCCGCACCGAGCAATCGCGAGCCGAGGCCGCACGCACGCGCCAACGGAAGGAGAAGCAGGCCGCGAAAGCGCACGCAGCAACAGCGCCCGCGACAGATGCATCGAACGCACCCGACACGCCGAACGCCAGTCACGAGCCCGAGCGAAGCGCCGCGCGAACGACAGACCGATCGCGATCGCCAGTACAGGACCGGGTACGAGCTGGGTTGTGAATATGGCGAGTCGCGCCCAGGCCGGAGCCAGGATGGCGGAGGCCGTATAGGGCGCGTCAGGGAGGTGAGGCCATGGATGGCCGAACCGAGCGTTCGCCATGTTCACGACCCGGCTCGTACCCGGGCCGTCCGGAACGGGGATGTTGAAGTCGCAGCAGACCGGCGCGCCATCGCACGCCAGACACTGCTTACTTGAACATCGTCTTCGCCACGAACAACAGATTCGCAGGCCGCTCCGCCAGACGTCGCATGTACCACGGGAACCAGTGCACGCCGTAGGACACCAGCACGCGCACGTTGTTGCCGGCCTTCACGAGGCTCAACTGCTCGCCGCGCTGGATGCCGTAGAGCATGGCGTACTCGTAGTCGGCCTTGGCCACGTTCAGCCTGCGCGCCGTGGCCTCGAGCCGCTCGATGAGCACGGTGTCGTGCGTGCCGAGGGTGACCCACGCGCCATTCTCGCGCGCCTCCGCGCTCCACAGGCGCTCGGCCATCCAGTGGAAGTTCTCGTCGACTTGGCTTTTGTCGGGGAACGCCAGGTCGGCGGGCTCGGCGTACGCACCCTTCACGATGCGGATCGCGGGCCCGAGCGGCAGCAGTGCTTCCAGGTCGGCGCGCGTGCTGCGCAGGTAGGACTGCAGGCAGAGCCCGATGTTCGTGTGCGTCTCGCGCAGCTTCCGGTAGAGCTCGAGCGTCGGCTTGGTGTACGCGGTGCCCTCCATGTCGATCCACAGCCGGCTGCCGTGCGCGCGTGCGGCATCGGCCAGCGTACGCAGGTGCCCCAGGCAGAGCGCCGGATCGATATCGAGCCCGAGCTGGGTGGGCTTGATCGAGACCTCGCCCTTGACGCGACCGGCCTGGATACGCTGGAGCGTGCCCAGATAATGCGCCAGCACGGCGTCGGCTTCGGCCTTGTCGGCGATGTTCTCGCCCAGGTGGGTCAGCGTCACCGACAACCCGAGCTGGTTCTGCTCGGTGGCGGCGACCAGCGCCTCGTCGAGCGTCTCGCCCGGCATGAACCGGCGGACGGCCATCTTCACGAACTTGCGGCGCGTGGCCTGGCGTTGGAGCCAGGCACTGCGGGAACCGGCGAGCAGCAGGCTGCGCATGGGATTCATGGACGGGCCCGGGGTGAATGTGCGAGTGGGAACCGCTGGAGACTAGCAGAGCCCCGCCGCGCTCGCTGCCCCGCGGCCGGGTGCCATGGCGGGTCCGATGGTCGCCACGGTACCCGAATGCCCTGGCCCGGCTGGCGTCGGGGCCGTCCATCAAGCACCATGCGCGGCCGTGAACCTGCACCTGCTTGGTCTCGATGCCGATGCCGCCACCGTGGAACGCTGGGAGCGCTTCGTCGCGCACTGTCCCGAAGCGACGTTCTTCCACCGTGCCGGCTGGCGCCATGTGCTCCAGGAGACGTTCGGCCACCGTCCGTACTTCATGTACGCCGAGGAGGCCGGCGAGGTGCTGGGCGTGCTGCCGCTGGCGCGCCAGCGGAGCATGATCTTCGGCGATGCGCTGGTCTCGAGCCCGTTCTGCGTGTACGGCGGCGTGGCCGCCGGTACCGACGCCGCACGGCGCGCACTGGAAGACGCGGCGGTCGCGTTGGGCGATCAGTTGCGCGTGGACCACATCGAGTTCCGCAACCGCGTGCCGCGCCGCGCCGACTGGCAGGCGAACACGCACAACGCCACGTTCCGCAAGGCCATCGAGCTCGACCCCGAGAAGAACCTGCTCGCGATCCCGCGCAAGCAGCGCGCCGAGGTGCGCAAGGGCATGGAGAAGAAGCTGGTGGCCGGCCCCTCGGGCGATGGCGGGCTGTGCTGGGAGCTGTATGCCACGAGCGTGCACCGCCACGGCACGCCGGTGTACGCACGGCGCTACTTCTTCGATCTCAAGAAGGCGTTCGGCGACGACTGCGAGTTCTTCTTCGCCTACCGCGACGGCAAGCCGGTGGCGTCGCTCGTGAACTTCTACTTCCGCGACGAAGTGCTGCCCTATTACGCCGGCAGCAGCGGCGCGGGCCGCGACGGCGAGGTGCACCCGTACATGTACTGGGCGCTCATGAACCACGCCGCCGCGCGCGGTGCGCGGCTGTTCGACTTCGGCCGCAGCCCGGTGGACTCCGGCGGCTACGCGTTCAAGAAGAACTTCGGGTTCGAGCCCGAGCCGCTGTCGTACGAGTACCACCTCGTGCGCGCCAAGCAGGCGCCCGACTCGGACCCCAAGAGCCCGCGCTACGCGCTCATGGTGAACACGTGGCGCAAGCTGCCGCACTGGGTGGCGAACACCGTGGGGCCCTGGGCCGCGCGCCAGATCGGCTGATGCGGCAAGTCACGCACCCGGCGGCGCGGACTCCGGCTGCGCGGCATCCGAGAAGCGCTTCCGCATGTTGTACATGGCGTGCCCGCCCTTCTCGTAGCGGCGCACGATCGTGAGCCCTTTGCCCTCGTACAGCTTCACCGCATGCGCATTGGCGGCGTGCACGTTGAGCTCGTACGACTCGACACGCTGGCCCAGGAACGCGGCGTGCGCGGCGTCCATGAGCAGCGCGCCGACGCCCTTGCCGCGCGCCCTGGCGCTCACACCCAGGTAGACGAGCTCCGGCACGGCGGCAACGGTGGCGGTGCCCGAGGTGAACTTGGCGATCACCGCACGCGCGAGCCCGAACGGGTTGGCGCCGAACACGAACGCCACGATGTCGCCCGCGCCGGCCAATAGCGCACGGCCGAACAACTGGCTGATGTCGGGCGTGATCATCACGAAGCCCAACGCCACGCCGGATTCCTCGGCCAGGCACACGACGGCCGCACCGCGCTCGACCGCCTGACGGTAGAAGCGCCGCACCACGCCGGCGCCCAGTGGCGTGAAGTCGCTCACGTCGCCCGGCAGCGTCTCCATATGAAGTGCGGCGATCTCGGCGGCGTCGGCCGGGGTCGCGAGCCGGGTGGTCACCATGGCTGCACTCGCGCGGCTCGGGACGGGGGCCTGCAGGCGGGCTCGAACATTCCCGCACATTACACCACGAGTCGACGGATTCACGCCTCGACGGCAGCCCCCGGAAATCGCACGGGACCTCCCCCATCCTGTTCGTCGCGAGCCCTGCGACGTTGTCGGCCATGCCGCCGCTGAAGAATTCTGCAATCATGCCCGCCATGCCACAGCCCTCTGCCGAACCCGCGAACCGCGCGCGCGCCCAGCGCGCCTGGTGCTTGTACGACTGGGCCAACTCGGCGTTCGCCACCAGCGTGGTGTCCGCGATCCTGCCGGTGTACTTCGCGCGCACGGCCGCAAGGTCGATGGCGGCGCACGAGGCCACGGCGCTGTGGGGCTACGCCAGTGCGGCGGCACTCGCACTCACCGCGGTGCTGTCGCCGGTCGTGGGCGCGCTCGCCGACCAGACGCAGCGGCGCAAACCCATGCTGTTCGTGTGCATGCTGCTCGGTGTGCTGGGCACGCTCGGGCTGGCGGCCACGCCGCCGGGCGCGTGGGCGGGGCTCTTGCTGGCGTTCGGGCTCGCGTTCATCGCGTTCGCCACCGGCAACGTTCTGTACGACACGCTGCTGCCCTCGGTGGCGCGCGCCGACGAGATGGACCGCGTGTCCGCGCGCGGTTTTGCGTGGGGCTACATCGGCGGCGGCGTGCTGTTGGCGGTGAACCTGGCCATGGTCACCAAGCCGCACGCGTTCGGGCTCGCCGATGCCGGCGTCGCCACACGCGCCGCGTTCGCCACCGTGGCCGCGTGGTGGCTGGCTTTCTCGCTGCCGCTCTTCCGCCACGTGCCCGAACCCGTGGCCGAGCGCGCCGCCGTGCCCGCGCGCGAACTGCTCGCGGCGGTGTTTCGGCAGTTGGGCGGCACGTTGCGCGACCTGCGCGCGCATCCCGACTTGCTGCGCTTCCTGGTGGCGTTCTGGCTTTACTCCGACGGCATCGGAACGATCATCAAGATGGCCACCATCTACGGCGTCGAAGTCGGTCTCGGGGACAAAGACCTCATGGGCGCGCTGCTCATGGTGCAGATCCTGGCCGCACCGGCGTCCATCGCGTTCGGCCGGCTGGCAGCACCCTTGGGCCCGCGCGGGACGGTGCTCGTGGGCATCGCGGGCTACACGGTGATCAGCGTGTTCGCGTTCTTCCTGCGCTCACCGTGGCAGTTCTGGACGCTGGCCGCACTGGTGGCGCTGTTCCAGGGCGGCACGCAGGCGCTGTCGCGCTCGATGTTCGCGTCCATGGTGCCGCGCGGCAAGACCGGCGAGATGTTCGGGTTCTACTCGGTGAGCGAGAAGCTGGCGGGCGTGGTGGGGCCCATCCTGTTCGGCGTGGTCACGCAGCTCACGCATGGCGGCCGGCTCGCCACGCTCACGCTGCTGCCGCTGTTCGTGGGCGGCGCGTGGCTGTTGTCGACGGTCGACCTCGAACGCGGCCGGCGCGCCGCCGCGGACTGAACGAGCGCGCTACTTCTTCCCGCGCGGCTTGCTGGCGGGCTTGCTTGCCGCGCGATTCGGAGCCGACTTGGCGGCCGATTTGGCGGCCGATTTGGCGGCCGACTTGGCCAGAGATCTCGCGGCCGGCTTGCCCGCCGGTTTCGCCTGCGTGAGGGCGGCCACCTGCTTCCACTCGGCGTCCGACAGCTTCACGTCCAACGCGCGCGCGTTCTGCTCGAGCTGCGCCACACTCGTGGCACCGATGATCGCGCTCGAGACCACCGGGCTGCGCAGCACCCACGCCAGCGCCACCGCCGCGGGCTCCAGGCTGCGCTCCTCGCAGAACGCGCCCAGCCGCTCGGCGGCGGCCACGTTGTCGGGCGTGAGCGCCTTCTGCGATTCCAGGAAGTGCGCGAACGTGCCGGCCGCGCGGCTGCCGTCGGGGCGGGCGCCACGGGCGTACTTGTTGGTGAGCACGCCCTGGGCGAGCGGCGAGTACACGATCATGCCGATGCCGTGCTTGCGGCAGAACGCGGCATGCTCCTGTTCCACGTGGCGGTCGAGCAGGTTGTAGCGCGGCTGCGACGAGATCATGGGCAGCCAGTGCTCGCGCTTCTGCGCGGCGACCACCTGCTGGGCCAGTGCCGGCTGCTCGTCGAAGTTCGAGAAGCCCACGTAGCGCACCTTGCCCGAGCGCACCACGTCCTCGAACGCGCGCAGCGATTCCTCGATGGGCGTGTCCGCGTCGGGCGCGTGGAACTGGTAGAGGTCCACGTAGTCGAGACCCAGACGCTTCAGGCTGGCATCGAGCGCATCGAAAATGTGCTTGCGCGACAGCCCGCGCCCCAGTGGCCCGTCCCACACGCGGCCCATGCACTTGGTGGCGATCACGATCTCGCCGCGCGGCAGGTCGCGGATGGCCGCTCCCAGCGCACTCTCGGCGCCGCCCTTCACGTACACGTCGGCGGTGTCGAACAGGTTGATGCCGAGTTCGAAGGCCCGGCGCACGATCGCACCCGAGTCGTCGCTGCCGATCGAGCCGCCGAGGGTGGTCCACGACCCCAGCGAGAGTTCCGAGACCATGAGGCCACTTTGGCCGAGCGCGCGGTAGTTCATGTCGGGCTCCGGGCGTGCTGCGTGGAGGGGCGTTGGGTGGCGTGGGTGGCCGAGTGAGGCCGCGAACCTACCCGTATCGTCACGGGCCCGCCAAATCACGCGGGGAGCACCGCAACGGCCTTGGGGCGCGGCCACCAGGGCCTTAGACTCACCGGGCCCCTGCCCCGCGCCCGAC
>JBEBGT010000205.1:0-6487 GCA_040081365.1 Candidatus Eiseniibacteriota bacterium
CCGGGTGCAGCTCCGCCGGGGGAGTTTCAGCATCCAATCCCATGTCAGCCGCCTGGCGGCCGCCGCCGCGGCACCGGCCGCCAAGGTGCGCGGGCCGTCGGCGCGCTACGAGGGCTCCGATGAACCGCCCCCGCTCGAGGCCGACCTGCGGGGCATGGATGTGAGCGAGGCACTGGGCGCGGTGGACACCGCGCTCGACCGCGCCGTGCTCGCGGGGCTGCATGAGGTTCGCATCATCCACGGCATCGGCACCGGCGCGTTGAGCAATGCGGTGCGCAAGCACTTGAAGGGACATCCGCAGGTGGAGTCGCACCGCTGGGGCGAGGGGCACGAAGGTGGACGAGGGGTGACCGTGGCGAGGTTGCGGTGAGCATGGACGAACGCACATGGCGCGGCGGTGACGACGGCCGCCCGGGCGCTGCGCGCTCCCGTTCGAACTCCCATGGCTCGGCCGGGGGCCGAGAAGGCGGCCAAGACGACTGGGTGGAACGTGTGCGCGCGGCCTCGGACGTCGTCGAGATCGTGCAGCAGACCGTGCCGCTGCGCCGCGTGGGCCGCAATCTCATGGGCCGCTGCCCGTTCCACGAAGAGAAGTCGGCGTCGTTCTCGGTGAGTCCCGAGCGGCAGTTCTATCATTGCTTCGGCTGCAAGGCCGGGGGCGACGTGTTCAAGTTCGTGATGGAGACCGAGAAGGTCGGCTTCCTGGAGGCGGTGGAACTGCTGTCGCGCCGCGCCAGCATCCCGATCCCCGAGCGCCGCATGGGCGAGCGCGGCAAGCGCGCGCCGCTGCTCGAGGCCCTCGATGCCGCGGCGACGCTGTACGAGCAGTGGTTGGGGGACCCGACCTCGGGGGCCGCCGCGCGCGACTACCTCGAGAAGCGCGGCATCACGCGCGAGACGCAGCGCGAGTTCCGGCTCGGGTTGTCGCTGCCGGGCTGGGACCACGTGGTGAACAAGCTGCGCCCGCGCTTCGGCGACGACGTGCTCCTGGAGGCCCGGCTCGCCGGTCGCAAGGAGGGCGGGCGGAACACGTTCGACTGGTTCCGCAACCGTCTCATGGTGCCATTGCTGGCGCCGGGCGGCGGCGTGCTGGGCTTCGGTGCGCGCGCCATGGGCGACGAACAGCCCAAATACTTGAACTCACCCGAGTCGTCCGTCTACCACAAGGGGCAGTACCTGTTCGGGCTCGAACAGGCCCGCCGGCACACCAAGGCCGACGGGGAGATGGTCGTGGTCGAGGGCTACTTCGACGCCATCGCGCTCCACCAGGCCGGGATCCGTAACACCGTGGCCACCTCGGGCACCGCCCTGACCGCCGACCACGCCCGCGCCCTCAAGCGCCTGGTGCGGGGCGTGGCGCTCACCTACGACGGCGATAACGCCGGTCAGCAGGCCATGTTGCGCTCTCTGGGCGTGCTGTTGGCCGAGGGGCTGGACGTGGCGGTGGTGGACCTGCCGGCCGGGGACGACCCGGACACCCTGGTGCGTCGCGCGGGGACCGAGGGATGGTGTAGAGTGCGCGATTCCGCTTACGACGCTGTGGAGTTCGTGCACCGGCACGTGCTGCGCACGGTCACGGGGGGCGACCCGCGTGAACGCGCGCTGCAGGTGGTGG
The DNA here is from genome assembly GCA_040081365.1 of Candidatus Eiseniibacteriota bacterium. GTDB lineage: Bacteria > Eisenbacteria > RBG-16-71-46 > RBG-16-71-46 > RBG-16-71-46 > JAIOPA01. The sequence continues at coordinate 1,616 of JBEBGT010000205.1, forward strand.
TGCGCTTGCTCACGGGCGTCACGGACACGATCCGTCATCGCCTGCTCGTGGAACGCGCGAGCCAGGTGTTCGGGCTGTCCGAGGGGGTGATCGCGCGCGCGGCGCGCCTCGCCACCGGCGGGGACAAGAGCGGGCAGAGCGTGACCGCCGCAGTGAAGTCGCAGCGCCGTGTCGAGAGTGAGGTCGAGCGCCGCCTGCTCGCCGCACTGTGGCACGAACCGGAGCTGCTGGAGTCGGTGCGGCGCGAAGTCGCGGTGGAGCAGTTCGAGGACAGCAGCGCGCGGGCGCTGGCGTCGTGGTGGTGGCAGCACGGCGTCGTCCTGCCCGAGGACGACGGGGAAGCCGCGGCGCTCGCTCGCGAGCTGGCGTCCGGCGGGCAGGAAGGGCAGGACCATCGTGCCGAGGTCGTCGGCGCGATCCGGCGGCTCACGGTGCGCCGGCTGCAGCAGGAAAGGCGTGCGCGCGAGTCGCAACTCGCGACCGCCCGTGGCGAGGAACAGACGAAGCTGATGCGGGAGATCCAGGAGATCGCCAGCACGCTCAAGAAGTTGAGTTCGTGAGGAGAACGCCCGACATGGCGACAGCGGCATCGAAGAAGCAGTTGAAGGAGAAGGAGAAGGCCGAGTCCCGCAAGCGCATCGACGAGGTCAAGTCGCTGGCGCTGCGCCAGGGCTATGTCACCGAGGACCAGATCGTCTATCTCTTGGACGACGATCTCGACCCCGAGAAGCAGGTTGAGCAGATGGAAGAGATCCACACCATGCTCAACACGCTGCACATCGAGGTGTTCGCGAGCGAGGAGGAGGCCCACGAGCGCGCCAAGAAGCTGCGCAAGCTCGAGGACAAGCGCCCGTCGGCCGCGGCCAAGGCCGCGCCGCCGACGCCGGTGCGCTATGACGACCCCGTGCGCATGTACCTGCGCGAGATGGGCCGCGTGCCGCTGCTGACGCGCGAGGGCGAAGTCGAGATCGCGCGCCGTATCGAGGCCGGCGAGCGCCAGGTCGTCTCGGCGCTGTTCCGCGCCGAGCCCGCGCTGCGCGAGATCCGCGTGCTCATGAAGAAGCTGAAGGAGGGCCAGCTCAAGATCGAGGACTTCATCAAGGTCGATGACGCCGCCGCGACGGAGCAGGCCTTGAAGAAAGAGCGCCTGCGCGCGGTCAAGATCCTCGAGCGCGTGTTCGCCAAGCAGAAGCGCTACAACGAGCTCATGGAGAAGCAGGACGACCGCATGGACGGCAAGGACCGCGCCAACTTCCGCGGTTCGTTCGCCAAGGTCGAGGCCGAGCTGCAGCAGGAGATGCACAAGCTGTCGATGAACCCGCGTATGGTCGAGGGCCTGGCCGCGCCGTTGAAGGCTCTGGCCGAGCGTGCGCTGGAGTTCGACGAGCAGCTCACCGAGCTCGAGCGCCAGTACGGGCACGGTGTGGAGGACATGAACGCGTTCGCGAAGCGGCTGAAGCGGGGCCCCGGCGAGCTGCGCGCCGTGCGGCGCGAGTCGGCGTTGCAGCCGGCGCAGATCGCCGAGTTCCAGAACGAGTTGAAGAACCTGCGCAAGAACATCAAGGCGCTCGAAGACGAAGCCAAGATGACGCGCGAGCACCTCTTGGAGATCTACCGCCAGATCCGTGACGGCGAGCGGGCGACAGGCCAGGCCAAGCGCGAGATGATCGAGGCCAACGTGCGCCTCGTGATCTCGATCGCCAAGCGCTACACGAACCGCGGCCTCGAGTTCCTCGACCTGATCCAGGAGGGCAACTCGGGCCTCATGCGTGCGGTCGACAAGTTCGACTACACGAAGGGCTACAAGTTCAGCACCTACGCCACGTGGTGGATCCGCCAGGCGATCACGCGCGCGATCGCCGATCAGGCGCGCACGATCCGTGTGCCGGTGCACATGATCGAGCACATCAACCGCGTCGTGCGGGTGTCGCGGCGGTTGGTGCAGGAGCTGGGCCGCGAGCCCACGCCCGAGGAGATCGCGGAGCGCTTGGAGCTCCCGGTCGACAAGGTCAAGGCCATCATCAAGGCGGCGCAGGAGCCGATCTCGCTGGATCGTCCGATCGGCGAGGACGACGACTCGAACCTCGGCGACTTCATCGAGGACACGAGTGTCGTGAGCCCGGCGCACTCGGCGTCGTCGGCCATGCTGCGCGACGAGGTGAACGAGGTGCTGAAGACGCTCACGCCGCGCGAGGCCAAGGTCATCCGCCTGCGCTTCGGTCTCACCGACGACGGGGCACAGCGCACCCTCGAAGAGGTCGGCGCGTTCTTCAACGTCACGCGCGAGCGCATCCGCCAGATCGAGGCCAAGGCGCTGCGCAAGCTGCGGCACCCGACGCGCAGCCGGCGGCTGAAGGCGTACACCGAGCTCCTGTAGTCGGCGTACCGGTCCCGGTCGGCCGTTCCTCTCGGTGGGTCGCGCTTCGGGGTCGGCGTGGAGGCTTCCACGCGGGTGCCGGAGGGGCGGGCGCTTGACGCTGCCGCCGCCGCGATGCTACAAACCCTCGGCTTCGGTCGCATGTGTGAGGCAAGGCGCTGGGCCCATAGCTCAGTGGTCCAGAGCCGCCGGCTCATAACCGGTAAGACCCTGGTTCGAATCCAGGTGGGCCCACACGCCACGACGCGCTTCTCGGGATGGGCGATTAGCTCAGCTGGTAGAGCATCTGGATCACAACCAGAGGGTCGGGGGTTCAAGTCCCTCATCGCCCACCATCCTCCTTCTTCCGTGCGGGAGCAGAGCGTGGACCGGTTCAGGACGGGCCCCTCGGGGCCGCGGGTGACCCCAGCCGAGCGTCTGCCGGCATGACGGACGAACTGCGCACCCACTGGGCGCTGCACGAGATCGACGAGCAGGCCGTCGTGCGCGAATCGGCGCTCGCCAAGCACCCCGAGCAGCGCAAGACGGCGGAGACGCGTGCCGCGGCCGCGCGGCAGGTGCTCGCCGCGCTCGATGCCCGCGTCGCGGACTCGGTGAAGCGCCGCCGCGTGCTCGACGGTGAGATCGCGGCATTCGACGTGCAGGTGAAGCGCTTCGAGAAGCAGCTCGAGTCCGTGACCGACCAGAAGCAGTTCGAGGCCGTGCAGCACGAGATCGCCGCCGTGCGCGCCAAGCGCGACGTGTTGGAGACCGAGGTGCTGGAGCGTCTGGACGCCGAGGAGAAGGAGGCCGCCGCTCGCCCCGACAAGGCGCACGCGCTCGAGCGGCTCGAAGCCGAACTCGCGCAGCTGACCGCCAAGCTGGATGCCGAGGGCGCCACGCTCAAGGCGGAGCTGGCCTCACTCGACGCGCAGCGCACGACCGCGGCCGCCAGGCTCGATGCCGGCGCGCGCAGCCGTTACGAGCGATTGCGCACCGGCCGTGCCGGGCGCGCCGTGGCCGCGGTGCACAATGGTGCCTGCGGCGCGTGCTTCCGCGCGCTGGCCCCGGCGGCACTGCAGGAGGCCCGCCGGCGCGAGCGGCTGCTGAGCTGCGACGGCTGCGGACGCTACCTGGTGCTGCCACCGGAGTGAGCATGAGCCCGCCGCCGGGCACCGCGCCGCACCCGGAACCAACGGCGCTGCCGTTCCGGCGCATCGCGCTCGTGCTGTCGGGCGGTGGCGCGCTCGGAGCCTACGAAGTCGGCGTGCTCAAGGTGGTCGAGCGCATCCGGCTCGTCCCGAGCCTCGTGAGCGGCGTGTCGATCGGTGCCATCAACGCGGTGGCGTGGCTCGCCGCCGGCCGCGATGTGCGGCCGATCGAGCAGGTGTGGCTCACGGCGCGCGCCGAGTCGCTGGGCGTGCAATGGGTATCGCTCACGCTGCGCGTGATCGGGGCGCTCACCGCGTCGTTGGCACTGCTCGAGGTCGTGCTGGGCCTGGCGGGTTCGCGCGAGCTGTCGGGTGCGTACTGGCTGTGGCGCAAGGGCAGCGCGCACATCGATCTCGTGTCCACGCAGCTCGACTTGGCGCTCTGGATCGTGCTGGCGCTCGCCGGCGGCCTGACCGCGCTCTACGCGCGCCGCGTGGCGCGCGACCTCGACCGGCGCTCCCAGGGCGTGGACCCGGTGGGCTTGCGCGCCCGCCTCAAGCGCGTCGCGCTGGCCGCGACCGCCGTGCATCTGGTGGTGTGGGTGATGGGCTGGCCGTGGCCGCAACGGTTCAGTGCCTCGGTGGTGCTGCTGTTGTTGCTGGCCTGGCTCGCGAGCACGCCCGGGCATGTGGGGCGTTGGCTGCGCAGCCTGGCGCTCGGGCTCATGCCTGAGACCAGTGGGCGCGGGTTGTGGAGCGGCCGCGCGCGCCGGCGCATCCTCGAGCGCATCGTGGTGCAGGGGGACCGCCGCGCGCTGGCCGGCCCGGGCACCGGGCTCGTGGTGAGCGCGCTCGCGATCGACACCGGGTTGATCGGGCACTTCGTGAGCTGGCCGGACCCCGATCCCGTCTTCGCCGAGAAGCTGTCGCACGAACTGGGCGAGGTGCTGCCCGTACCCGATGCGAACACGATGATCTCGGCCGCGGTCGCGTCGTCGGCGATCCCCGGGCTGTTCCAGCCCGAGCGGGTGCTCGGGCGCGACTTCGTCGACGCGGGTGGGTTCTCGAACCAGCCGCTGCATGTCGCCATCGCGCACGGTGCGGACGCCATGCTCGTGGTGCTGCTCACGCCCAGCAGCTCGCCGGCACTGTCGTCGCCACCGGCCGACGTCGTGTCGCTGGGCGGGCGCCTGCTCGAACTGGCGAACTGGCGCGACTTGCAGACCGAGCTGCGCCACCTGCCCGCCAGTTGGACGGAAGCAGGCCCCGCGTCGCGGGTGTGCGTCGTCGCACCGCGCGAGCCGCTGCCGGCGTCGCTACTGTCGTTCGACCCGGGCCGCGCGGCCACGCTCATCGCGCTCGGGG
>JBEBGT010000206.1:0-6485 GCA_040081365.1 Candidatus Eiseniibacteriota bacterium
CGCGACAACGGGTGGTCATGCGCTGGGTGCTCCCCCCGCGTCTTCCGTGAACGCTCCGCGCGCGGCACAACCACGCCAAAGGGGGACCGACATGCTGCGTGGATCCTGTCTCTGCGGTGCGGTGCGATACGAGATCGCCGCCGACCCGCTGCACATGTACTACTGCCACTGCGCCACGTGTCAGAAGGCCACCGGCACGGCGTTCGCCACCAACATCCTCGTGCCGGCCGACGGGTTCGCGGTCGTCGCGGGCCGGGATCGTCTGGGCGCCTTCGAGTCCAGCCCGGACAAGCGGCGCTATTTCTGCGCCTCCTGCGGCTCGCCGATCGCATGCAGCCCTGCGGCGATCACCAGATCATAGCCGGCCGGTTCGATACCGGCACGATCGCCGATCTGCCACGCGTGCTGGCCGAGCAGCGTCCCGTGGTGGCCGTGGTGGCGAATCCCGAACTGCCGGGGCGTGTCGTGCGCGAGATCGCGGCCGCGTGCGCCGAGGCCGGCGTGCGGCTGCGCACGGTGCCGGCCATGTCGGAACTGCCGCCGGGTGCGCGCGTGTCGTTGGCGCGCGTGCGCGACGTGCGGCTCGAGGACTTGCTCGGGCGTGCGCCGGTGGACGACGGTGACGCCGACGTGGGCGCGTTCCTGCGCGGCCGGCGCGTGCTGGTGACCGGTGCCGGCGGTTCGATCGGTTCCGAGCTCGCGCGCCAGGTGGCGCGCTACGCGCCGGCCCAGCTCACGCTCGTGGATCACGCCGAGAACGGCCTGTACTTCATCCAACGCGAACTGCTCGGGGGCATACCCGCGTTCGCGCTGCAAGCGGTGGTCGCCGACCTGTGCGACGGCATCGGGCTCGAGGCGTTGCTCGCGCGCGTGCGGCCCGAGGTCGTGCTGCATGCCGCCGCGCACAAGCACGTGCCGCTGCTCGAGGACGCGCCGCGCGAGGCCGTGCTCAACAACGTCGTGGGCACACGGCTGCTGGTCGACGTCGCCGACCGCCATGGCGTGCAGCACTTCGTGCTCATCTCCACCGACAAGGCCGTGAACCCGAGCAGCGTGATGGGTGCTTCCAAGCGCGTGTGCGAGCGTCTCGTGCAGGCCGCGTCGCGGCGCGGCCGCGGACGCTTTTGCGCCGTGCGCTTCGGCAACGTGCTCGGCAGCGACGGTTCGGTGGTGCCGCTGTTCCAGCGCCAGCTCGAGCGCGGTGGCCCGCTCACCGTGACCGACCCCGAGGCCAGCCGTTATTTCATGACCATCCCCGAGGCGGTGCGGCTCGTGCTGCAGGCCGGGGCGATCGGCCAGGGCGGTGAGGTGTTCCTGCTCGACATGGGCGAACCCGTGAAGGTGGTGGACCTGGCGCGCCAGCTCATCCGGCTGGCCGGGTTGCGCGAGGGTGAGGATGTCGACATCGTGTTCACGGGGCTGCGCCCGGGCGAAAAGCTGCACGAGGAACTGCATTCGCACGCCGAGCAGGCGCGCATGACGCGCCGCGAGCGCATCCTCACCTGGGACCTGGCTCCCGAGGACGAGGCCGCGCTGCGCGCCGAGGTCGCCGAGCTCGAGCGGACCGCGGTGGCGGGCACGCCCGCGGACATCCGGGCGGCGCTGCGCGTGGCGGTGCCCGAGTACACGCCGGATCCGGCGCATCCAACGGGTGGGAGCGGCGCATGAACGACGTTTGGACACCCTCGCTGCAACAGGCCGCGGTCTCGGCGAGCGCGATGTTGCTCATCGCCATCGGGATCATCGCGCTGCTGCAACGCGGGCAGTGGCTCATCACGCTACTGTTCTCGGCCGCGTTCCTGAGCCTCGGCGCACTGCAGGCCGGCGCGTTGGGGTTGCTGCGCGCCACCACGCCCGGCGCGGCGCACATCTGGGCGGACTACCTGGCGCGCGTCTCGGCGCTCAGCTCGTGGCTGTGGCTCGCGCTCTCGGTGCTCCTGGGCCGGCCCGAGCCACGCCGCCAGTTGCGCGAGGCCGGTGCGCCGCTCGCGCTGTCGCTCATCGCCTGCGTGCTGCTGTTCGTGCTGGCGCGCTCGCCGCTCGTGCTCGATTCCGTCACGGTCGGCGCGGACGGCGCGCTCATCCTGCTCGGGCCGCTCGGCAAGGCCTACCTGGCGTACCTGGCGCTCACCATGCTGCTCGTGCTGCTCAACATGGAGGGCATGCTGCGCGCCGCGCCGGCCTCGGCCCAGCGCCGTCTCGGCGGGCTGTTCCTGTCGATCCTCGTGGCCGTGCTCACCGAGCTGCTGGTGGTCTCGGCCGGCGTGCTGCAGGGCCGTGTGTCGGCCAGCTGGTTGGCACTCGCCGCCCCGATGCTGTTCACCTCGGGCTCCACCGCGGCGCTGGCGCTCGCACGCCGCCGGCTGCGCGACATGAGCCTGCCGGTCGGCCGTCCGGTGGTCTATTACTCGTCGGTCTCGATCACGCTCGCGGTGGCGTTCCTGGTGGTCACGTTCGCCGTCTCGCGTGTGCTGCCGGCGCTCTCGAACGAGTTCCGCGCCTGGGTGGTCGTGGGCTTCCTGCTGTTCGTGGCGGGCGGTGCGGTGCTGCTCATGGCCCGCCCGGCCACCGGGCGCGCCATCCGCCGCTTCGTCGACCGCAACTTCTACGCCTATCGCTACGACTACCGGCGCGAGTGGGGCCGGGTCTCCGCGGCGCTGTCGCCGGCCGCGGCCCCGGAGGAAGTCTGCCGCCAGCTCGAGAGCCTGGCGCGCGACATCTTCGATGCCGATCACATCGCGATCCACTTCCGCGAGGACCCCGCTGGCGCGTTCCGGCTCCTGCACGGCCCGTCCGGCACGCCGACCACGCTCGAGGCCATGCACCCGCTCGTGCGCTGGTTCGACCGCGAGCGCTGGCCGGTGCTGTTCCAGGATCGCGGGCTCGACCCGGACCTCGCCGCGGGCGTCGAGGCCAGCCGGTTGTTGCGCACCTCGATCGGTGCGGCGGTGTGCGCGCCGCTCGCGATCGGCGATCCGGTGATCGCGCTGCTGTGGCTGGCGCCCAAGCGCGGCGACGAGGCGTGGAGCGACGAGGACCTGGAGTTCCTGGCGGCCATGTCGCGCCAGCTCGCCTCGGCACTGTGGTTCTCGCGCCAGGCCGAGCGCATCGCCGAGGCGCGCCAGTTGGAATCGCTGCAGCGCCTGTCGAGTTTCGTGCTGCACGACATGAAGAACCACGTCTCGGGCCTGGCCCTGGTCGTCGACAACGCCCGGCGGCACATGGGCAATCCCGACTTCCAGCGTGACGCCATGGCGGTCGTCGAGCGCACCGTGCGGTCTCTGCGCGAGCTCATGTCGCAGGTCTCGGGCGTGTCCACGCCACCGGCGCCACAGGTGGCCCCGGTCGCGCTGCGCGAGTTGGTGGGCGACGCGCTGTCCGAGAGCGGACTCGTGCTGGATGCCACGCCGGGCCTGAGCGTGGAGGTCACGGTGCCCGAGGGCGCGGTGGCCGTGCTCGACCGCCGCCAGCTGGGCCGCGTGCTCGTGAACCTGCTCGTTAATGCGCGCGAGGCGCTGGCCAACAAGGGCACGATCGGCGTGCGCGCGTTCGTGGTCGCCGGCACGGAGGGCACGCACGAGGCGGTGATCGAGGTGAGCGACAACGGCCGCGGCATGAGCGAGGACTTCCTCCGCACCAAGCTGTTCAAGCCGTTCTCGACCACCAAGAAGGGCGGGCTCGGCGTCGGGCTGGCGCAATGTCGCGGCATCGTGGAAGCTCACGGTGGCACCATCGACGCACGCAGCCGCCTGGGCGAGGGCACGGTCTTCACCGTGCGCGTCCCGGCTGGCGCGACCACGGCAGGGGAGGGCGCTTGAGCCTCGAGAAGATCCTCATCGTCGACGATGAGGAGAGCATCCTGAACCAGTTGCGCTGGGGACTCGCCGGCGAGTACGACGTGGTCACGGCCAGCACGGCCGAGGAGGCCCGGCGTATGGTGCGCGACGAGAAGCCCAGCATCGTGACGCTCGATGTGACGCTGGGGCCGCCGAGCGCGGGCCCCGAGGGTCTGGACCTGCTCGACGAGATCGTCGAGAAGCATCCGCTCACCAAGGTCATCATGGTGACCGGCAACGACAGCCGCGAGAACGCCATCACGGCCATCCGGCGGGGTGCGGCGGACTGGTACGCCAAGCCGATCGAGCTCGAGGAACTGCGCGTCATCCTGAAGCGCGCGGTGCACATCCGCCAGATCGAGCTGGCCCAGGGCGGCGGCCCGGCGCCACGCCGGCGCTACCACCGGTTGGTGGGCGAGTCCGAGGCCATGCGCAAGGTGTTCGCGCTCATCCAGCGCGTCGCCGGCACCGACGTCAACGTGCTCATCCTGGGCGAGAACGGCACCGGCAAGGAACTGGTGGCGAATGCCATCCACGAGGCTGGGCCGCGGCACGAGCATCCGTTCGTGCCCATCAACTGCGGTGCGATCCCCGAGAACCTGCTGGAGTCCGAGCTGTTCGGGCACGAGCGCGGAGCATTCACCGACGCGCACCGCGCACGCGAAGGCAAATTCGAGCTCGCCGACCGTGGCACGCTGTTCCTGGACGAGATCGGCGACGTGCCGCTGCACCTGCAGGTCAAGCTGCTGCGCTTCCTGCAGGACCATGTGGTCGAACGCGTCGGCGGACGCGAGTCGGTGCGCGTGGACACGCGTGTGGTGGCGGCCACGAACCGCGACCTGCGCACCATGATCGCCGAGAGCCGCTTTCGCGAGGACTTCTTCTTCCGGTTGAGCGTCATCACCATCGTGGTGCCGCCACTACGCGAGCGCGGCGACGACCTGCGGTTGCTGGCCGAGTACTTCCTCGAGTTCTACGGCCGGCAGCACAAGCGCCGCATCAAGGGCTTCACCCAGGCGGCCCTGCGCGCGCTCATGGCGCACGCCTGGCCCGGCAACGTGCGCGAACTCGAGAACCGCATGCAGCGCGCGGTGATCCTGGCGCAGGACTCCTATCTGCGGCCCGAGGACCTTGAACTGCAGTCGGCGGGCGGCACCACCGAGCCGCTGCCCACGCTGCAGTCCGCGCGCGACGAGGCGGAGCGCCGGCTGCTGGTGGAAGCCCTCACGCGCAACGCGGGCAACGTGACTCGTGCGGCGCGCGACATCGACGTCAGCCGGCCCACGCTGCACGACCTGCTGCGCAAGCACGGGCTGGATGCCGCCCGGTTCCGGCGCGGCGGGACGGGCGAGGAGCTCGACGACGACGAGCCCGGGGCGTCTTGACGTTCGGGGCGGCGCGCCGATAGCGTCGGCGGCGCCGAAGCGCGAAGCCCCCGCCCGGCGGTGCCGGACGGGGGCTCGTGATTACGGGGGGTTACGTTCTCGGAGTCGCGGGCCGCACGCGAGTTTCTTCGAACTCGCCCCCCATCGGAAGCCAGCGGGTCCGCCGCTGGCAGGCGTGGTATCAAGTGGGTGATCGGGTCCGGGATCCGGACCGGTGCTATGGACTTCCGGTGATCCGACGGCGCGACCGGCCGCGCTTCCTGCTTCTGCATAGACGCTCGAGAGGTTCGCCGGGTTCGTTTTTTCTTCGCCGAACCGGTGCGTCCCGACGACTTCCTGCGACAACCACAGCATGGCACTCGACGGGCCGCGAAAGGTCCGGGAACGGTCACGATTCGGCGGGGAAATGGAAAGGTCTGTGACAAGACGACGTGGCGTGGCCCCGGTCAGCAGCACCGGCGCGCGTGAGCTCCCCCCGGACGGCGGTTCCAGAAGGTCCTCATGAACAACGGCTTCTTCCTCGCGATCGCGGGCAACATCGGGGTCGGCAAGACCGAGCTCACCAACCGGCTCTCGGCCCAACTGGGCTGGGCGGCGCACTACGAACCGGTCATCCAGAACCCGTACCTGGACCCGTTCTACAAGGACATGCCGCGCTGGAGCTTCCATCTCCAGATCTACTTCCTCGGCGAGCGCTTCAAGGCCCAGGTCGAGATCGGCAAGAGCCCGCTGCCGTTCATCCAGGACCGCACCATCTACGAGGATGCCGAGATCTTCGCCAAGACCCTGCACCAGCAGGGCTCCATGACGCAGGTCGATTACGACAACTACGTGGCGCTGTTCGACTGCATGGTCGGCTTCCTGCGCCCGCCGGACCTGATCGTGTACCTGAAGGCCGATCCCAAGACGCTCATGGGGCGCATCGCCAAGCGCGGCCGCGAGAGCGAGAAGAGCATCGGCATCGATTACATCCAGCGCCTGAACGATGCCTACGACGATTGGATGATGCGCGCGGCCGACCAGTGCGAGGTGGTGACCATCGATACCGACCATGTGCCCATGCAGGGCGACACGGCGGCGTTCCGCGACCTGGTCGCACGGCTCAAGCACCGTTACCCGCCGCAGGCCGAGCTGCGGTTGGACGGCGGCCGCTGAGCGCCGTGCGGGCTCGAACGCACGACGCCCCGCCGGAGCAGCACGCCGGCGGGGCGTACTCGTACGAGCCTAGCCGCGTGCCGCCAGCGCTCCCGTGCAGCGCGAGCAC
>JBEBGT010000207.1:0-6477 GCA_040081365.1 Candidatus Eiseniibacteriota bacterium
CCGCCGCCCTGGCCGTCTTCGAGGGCGCCACGATCCTTCGCGTCCACGACGTGGCCGCAACCGTACGCGCGGCGAAGCTCGCCCTCGCCGCCCGGGCCGCGAAGGCCGCGCAGGGCTGAGCCGCGGCGCGCGGGCCTGCTGTCGCGCGACGAACGCGCATTCTGCTACCGTCGAGCGCGTCATGACCCCAGTGCACCCCTTCTGGCTCCTCGACGTCCTCGACATCCTGATCGTCGCGATCCTCTTCTACCGGCTGCTGTCGCTGGTCCGGGGCACGCGCAGCGCGCAGATGATCGTGGGCCTCATGCTGATCGCCGCCGTCGGCCTGGTCGCGCAGTACTTCGACCTGCTCGCGGTGCGCTGGATCGTGACCAGCTTGAAGACCGTTTGGCTGATCGTGTTCGTGATCCTGTTCCAGCCCGAGCTGCGCCATGCGCTCGCGCAGTTCGGCCGCACGCGCTACTTCCGCAACTTCCTGCGCGGCGAGAACTACGGCGTACTGGGCGAGGTCATCCGCGCCGTGGAAAGCCTGTCGGCGCGCCGCCACGGCGGACTCATCGTGATGGAGCGCAATGTGGGATTGCGCAACTTCGTCGAGACCGGCACGCGCATCGACGCCAAGGTCTCGGCCGAACTGCTGGTGACGCTGTTCAGCCCCGGCTCGCCGCTGCACGACGGTGCGGTGATCCTGCGCGAGGACACCATCATCGCCGCCTCGTGCATCCTGCCGCTGTCGAGCAATCCGCTCACCGCCATCTCGCTGGGCACGCGCCACCGCGCGGCACTGGGATTGTCGGAAGAGACCGACGCCGCGGTGATCATCGCCAGCGAGCAGACCGGAGCCATCTCGGTGGCGCATCGCGGCGTGCTCTATCAGCGGCTCGATGAAGGCCAGCTGCGCAGCGAGCTGTCGCGCATCTTCCGCATCCGCCCGCAGGACGAACCCACCACGCCCGCGGCACCCAACGAAGCCGAGGGCGAAGCGTCCCCGAAGGCCGCCGGCTGAACGCTCGCCAGCACGCCCCACGCGTGAGCAGTGGCGCGTTGAAGCGCCTGCTCGATTGCGAACGCCGGCTGTGGCTCTCGGAGCACGCACGCGAGCACGCATCCGGACGCAGCGAGCACGACGACATGCTGGGCGAGCGCAACCGTTCGCTCGAGGACCAGACCGCGACGAGCCTGGGCGCCGCCATCGAGCCGGTGCTGCGGCACGGCGTGACGTTCGAGCAGGCGGCCGCCGAGACGCTGCGGCTGTTGCGCGAGACGCGCCAACCGCTACGTCGCCCCGTGCTGCTGTCCGCCGACGGCAAGCTGTCGGCCTCGCCGGGCTTCATCCTGTGGGAAGGCGATGCGCTCGTGCTGCGCGACGTGCGGCTCGCGCACCGGCCCGACAAGCGCCGCGACAACCGCGTGCGCCTGGCGTTCGCGGGCTGGCTCGTGCGGCAGCTCACGGGCTTGCCGGTGGCGCGGCTCGAGATCGTGACCGGCCTCGGTAACACGGTGACGATCGAGCCCGAGCCGGACGAAGTGCTGGCCGCGTTGGCCGAGCGCGCACTGGAGCTGATGGGCGATTCACCCGAGCCCGACCTGTTGCTGGGCCACTCGCACTGCCAGCACTGCGGGCACTACCGGCATTGCTGGGACCAGGCCCAGGCCGACCGCCGCGTGGAGTGCCTGCCGGCCGTGACGCAGCAGCGCGCGACACTGCTGCGCGCCGAGGGCATCGTGAGCTTCGACGCGCTCGCCCAGCTGTCGCCCGGCGACCTGCGATCCAAGGAGCTGCGCGACGCACTGCCCGCCATGCTGCCCGAGGCGCGCGCGTGGTCGAGCGGTGAGCCCTACTTCATGAAGCCGCCCGCGCTGCCCACGAACCGCGTGCCGGTGTGGTTCGACGTCGAGTCCGACTCCGACGGCGAACGCGCCAACGTGCCCGTGTACCTGTGGGGCCTTGCCGTGGAGTCTGGCGCGAGCATGGCTGCGGCGCCCGCATGGCCCGCAGGCGTGCCGCACGCCGACGCCGCGCGCATCACGGCTGCGGCCGAGGCCGCTTCACGCCCGCCGTTCGAGCCGCTGCTGGCCGAGCTCACGCCTGCGGGCGACCGCGACGCGTGGGAACGCTTCTGCGCGCGCATCATCGAGATCTACCGTGCGCACCCCAACGCCGTGCTGGTGCACTGGCACCAGGCCGAACCCATGTGGATCGAGCGCTACAGCAAGCGCCTGGGCGCACCGGCCGAGTTCACCGAACTCGTGCACGCGCCGGGCGCGACGTACGACCTGCATGCCGCGCTCGAGAAGTGCGTGCGGCTACCGCTGCGCTCGACGTCGGTGAAGTACGTGGCACCATGGCTGGGGTTCGAGTGGAGCAACCCGAACGCCGACGCCGCCTGGAGCACCGCGCAACTGCACCGCGCGCAGGCCACGCGCGACCCCGCCGAGCGTGCCGCGCTGCTCGACGAAGTGGCGCGCTACAACGCCGACGACCTGTGGGCGATGCGCGTGGTGTGGCGCTGGCTGGAGCAGCAGAAGTAGCCCTTACTTCTTGCGCGCGCACACCAACATGATGTCGCCCAGGTCGAGCGTGAAACGCAGGCGGCGCGTGACTGCGGCCGGCACCACCGCCGCCGCCACGCCGGCCAGTGCGCGCAGTGGGCCGCGGCCGAAGCGGCGCAGGCCCTCGAGCGTGGCGTACACGCTGCGGCACATGGGCACGGTCTCGATGTGCGTCACTTTGAGACCATGGCGCGCGAACAACCGTGTGATGGAGTCGCGAGAGAAATACTGCAGATGCGTGGGCGGGTGGATCATGCGCCACGCCGCACCCTGACGCTGGGCCGTGGCCGCGCCGATGTCGCCGGTGGTGGCGAACAGCCAGCCCCCGCTCGGCAGCAACTCGGCGATGCGCGCCACATGCGCTTCGGGATGCGCCAGGTGCTCGATGGTGTCCCACAGGCAGAACGCCTGATAGGCCCCGGGCGCCACCGGCATGTCAGCGAACGCACCCGCCTTGGCGTCGAGCCCCAGCGTGCCCACGGCGTACTGCACGGCATCGGCCGACAGGTCGCTGCCCGCCGCGCGCACACCGTGCGCTGCGGCGACCTGCAGCCACAGCCCGTATGCACAGCCGACTTCGTACAGGCTCTCGAGCGGCCCGGCCACGGCCGTGATGCGTGCGAAGCGCCGCTCGAAGTTCTCGCGGTGCACCACGGCATCGCCCAGGTAGTCGGCGTACTCCTCGCCGTTGAAGTAGTCGGACTGGTAGATGCGCGCCAGCTCGGCGTCGCTGGGAATGCTCGCCGCGCGCACGAATCCGCACGCGTTGCAGCGCACCAGCACCCGATGGAGCGGCGACCAGTCGTCGGCGCCGCAGGCGATGCAGGCCAGAGCGGTCACGGTCGCGGGGCGGGCTCGTTCGCTGCGTCGTCGGCGGGCTGCTGCTTGAAGAAGTACAGTGGCCGCTGCTTCGACTCCTCGAAGATGCGCGCGATGTACTCGCCGATGAGTCCTGTGAGCATGAGCTGCGAGCCGCTCAGGATGAGCACCACGATGATGAGCGAGCTCCAGCCCTGAATGACGCGCCCGGGGTGCGCCACGACCACGTACAGGATGTAAGCCAGGTACAACATGCCCAGTGCGACCACCGCCACGCCGAGCCGGGTGGCGAGCCGCACGGGTGCGGTCGAGAACGAGAACAGAGCATCGGAACCCAGCTGCATCATGCGGCGGAACGTGTAGTGCGACTCGCCGGCCGCGCGCGCGGGCGCGTGGTAATCCACGAACTCACGCCGGAACCCGATCCACGACACCATGCCGCGCAGGAAGCGATGGCGTTCGGGCATGCGGCGCAGCGCCTCGTGCGCCGGTTGTGACAGCAGCACGAAGTCGGCGGCCCCGGGCACGATGCGCGTGTCCGAGATGGCGTTCAGGAACCCGTAGAACATGGCGGCCGATTGCTGCTTGAGCCACGAGGCGTCGGCCGTACCCATGCGCACCGTCGAGACGACATCGGCACCCGCGCGCCACTTGGCCACCATGGCGCTCAAGAGCGCAGGCGGGTGCTGCAGGTCGGAGTCCATGAACACCACGGCGTCGCCGCGCGCCACGTCGCTACCCGCCGTGAGGGCCACCTGGTGCCCGAAGTTCCGCGACAGCGCGTACACGCGCACGCGCGCGTCCTCGCGAGCGAGTTGGTTGAGCACCACGAGCGTGGCATCGCTGCTGCCGTCGTCCACCAACACGATGCGATAGTCGAGATCGGCGATGCCGGCCAAGGCGATGGTGAGTGCCGAATGGAACGCGCGGATGCCGGCGGCTTCGTTGAAGCACGGGCACACCACGCACAGCATGCGGCGTGAGCCGCCGGGTTCAATCGACATGCACGGGCTCCCGGGTCGGTTGCGATGTTCTCGCGCGCACCACGAGGTCGATGGCCACGGCCAACGCCACCAGGTGCGCGATACCGTAGTAAGTCATGCCGCGGCCGCTGTACACCAGCAGCGCCAGCGCACTCAGGGGCAGCGTGAACGCGATGAGCGCCGCATGGAACCAGCGCCGGCGCCAGCACGCCCACAGCAGCACGGGCAGCGTGAGCCAGCCCACACCAGGTAGCGCCAGCGTGATCGCGCCGAACGACAACGCGGCGGGCGTGGCGTCGCGCGGGATCGCGAGCATGCGTTGGCCGAGGACGCCCGCGTACCAGAGCGGCTCCGCGCGCAGCACGCTCAGCACACGCTCGCGCATGCGCTGGTTGTACTCGGGCAGGTCGGTGGGCGCCACGTGATGCACGCCGTCGTACGTGTCTTCCAGGTAATAGCCCTGCACGTAGCGCTGCGTGAGCGGCTTGGGGTTCGTGGCGGCATCGTACGTGGTGGCCCAGCGGAACGCGGCGCGATCGTCCCAGCTGAAGCCGCGGTCACCGCCGTAATCGCCGAGCCCGCAGTAGATGGCGTGCCAGAACGCGTGGTGCGTACCGCCGGGTGCTCGGAACACCTGCCCGCCCGCACGCGCCACGAACGCTTCGGCGCGCGTGAACTGACCGGCCCAGTAGCGGCTCCACGCCTGCGAGGTGAGCGAGCCGGCCACCACGAACACGGCCACCAGTGCCAGGCGCCTGGGCCACGCGCCGCGCGCGCACAGGTACGTGAGCACCACCGCGCCCGCCATGATGCCGGCCTCGGCGCGCACCTCACGCAGCGTGGTCAACGCCAGCGCGCTCACGATCGCGATGCCGAACGCCCACGCGTCGGCGCGCTGCCGGCGCGTGACGAAGCGCAGGTGTGCGGCCAGTGCCAGCAGTGCGACCGAGATGGGGATCGTGAACACATTGCCGCGCGCATAGGTCTCGAGCACCTGGAAGGGGTCCGAGCCCACCAGCACCACGATCAGCACACCGAGTAGCGTGTAGCCCTCGTGCCAGAACGCCCACAGCACGGCGAGCAACGCGACGTTGAAGAGCAGCACGTTGAACGGTGTGGCCGACGGATGCGCGGGATCGGCGCGCAGCCACAGATCGGGATAGAACAGGAACAGCTTGGCGTAGTCACCGAAGCGCGGCGTGTTGGTGGGCCAGCCGAAGTCCATGACCAACCGGTCGCCGTGGTTCTTCACGTACTCACTGGCCGCGAGCTTCGAGGCCCCCAAGCGCGGCACATCGAGCGAGCCCACCGGGAACACGCCGAAGTGATGGAAGAAGTAGAAGAACCGCAGCACGTCGGGGCACAGCCCCATGCTGGCGGTCATGGCGTGCGCGCGGCGCGACTCGTGCGAGGCGGGGCCGAAGCCGCTCTGCCACGCCAGCAGAAGTGCCGACAACACCACGGGCACGAGCCAGCGGCGCGACTTCATGCGCGCGGCGTTCGTGCGACTGGGGTGCGGCGCGGGCTGCGCGCATGGCGCGGCCCGCTCGATCCGAGACCCATGACGACCATCCGTGTCGAAGTGAGTGACGAGCGCGCCATCATGGCGCGCCGCCTCGTGAATCGAGCCAGCACTCAGGCGGCCGTCATCGTAGCAGCGATGCGAACGCGAGGGGAGCGCCACCGTGAGATCCCCCTGCACGCGGCGTGCATCGATCGCGAACGCACGGGCGCCGGCACCGTGCACCCGCACTCGGGACAGGCGTCCGCAGCACGGGGCGAAGTCCGGGTGGCGGCCCCGCATACCGCCGTGTACGACCTATACCTCTCGCAGCGAGGTGGGCGCGGCAGAGCCCCAGCGCGCGGCGCGCCCCGCATGCTTGACAGCCCCCGCCGCGCTCCCTAACTTGCCCTGTCCGCTGGTGTCCCGAGGCCGCCCCACGAGGGGTCCGGGGCACGGCAAGTCGTTGTGATGGTGTCGGCTCGACTCCCCGACGCGTTCGGGTCGAGGGCCCGCGGTCACCATCTTCCGGATCCATGCCAGGGTAGCTCAGTGGTAGAGCAGGGGACTCATAAGCCCTTGGTCGGGAGTTCAACTCTCCCTCCTGGCACCACGTGAGGG
>JBEBGT010000208.1:0-6446 GCA_040081365.1 Candidatus Eiseniibacteriota bacterium
CTCCCCCCTCGAGCAGTTCCCAGGTGGAGTCCCGGCGCGCGCGGAGCAGGAGCAATGCCCGGCCCCGCCGAAAGTCGCCGCTGTGTTCGCTGACGACGTTGAGCACCGAGTCCGGGGGCCGACCGAACAGGATGCGGTCGATGTGGCAGGTCATGCCCGGCCCGTCCTCCGGGAACTCGAGCGAGCCGATGACCGCGAGCTCCGCGCGGACCGCCAGCGACTCGGGTGACGTGCGACGCGCCTCGGCGAGGATCACGGGGACACGCTTCGACGCCACCTCGAGTGGCAGGATCTCGTACCCGGCTCGGCCACGCTTCCCGTCCGGCCAGACGGGGTCGCCGACGAAACACCACTCGTCGACGCCGTTCCGGTCGTAGTACCGCAGGTAGAGGATCACGCGGCTCTGCGGGTCCTGCGCGGAGGCCTGCAGCTGCTGGGCATGCCAACCGCTTCCGCCGAGCTGCACCTCGATCGTGCCCGCGGTGTCGGGACCCACCAGCCAGCGATCGATGGCGACGCGCGCGCCGACGTATTGCGAGGCCAGATCGCGCTCCCCTGGCACACGCACTTCACGCACCCCGGCATCGAGAACGCGCCCCAGCGCCACGGCGTCCGCGCGCGCGATGAGGCGTGTGTAGCGGTCCGGCTCCCGCGTTGCCGCCCGGAGCGGGCCGGTGCCCGAGAGCACCAGGGCGACTGCCGCCACGATCCCGAGCGCGAGACGACGAGTTCCGTGAACCTCCCGCCGTGGGCGGCCTCGCGCGTTCATCGGTTCGACGCCCGGCTCACTCCGTCGCCGGCTCGGTCTTCAGGCGCACGCCCTGCGACGTGCCGTGTCCGCCGCCGGCCACCGGGTCGTTCGACTTGTCGAACAACAGCAGTTCGATGTCGGACGTGTAGCGGTTGTGGTCGGGAGCGACGCGGAACTTCTCGACCAGTTGTCCATGCCCCGAGGGTGACCAGCCGCCGCCCGTCGTGAGCGCTTTCACGTCCGCGGGCGGGCTGGTGGTGAAGAACAGGTACTTGGCCTCGTACGTGTCGGGCCCGGTCTGGCGCCACTCACCATAGGCGGGCGGCACCGGCGGCATGCCGTCGTAGTTGGACGACTCCATCAGCGTGCCGCCGGCGTTGAACACGAACATGAACTCGAGATCCTTGACCGCCGCGAACGCGCCGCTGTCGAACTGCACCTTCGAACGCCACGCGCCGATCAGGGCCGGCGGCGGCGCCGCGGGCTCGGGCGCGCAGCTGGGCAGCAGCGTCAGCAGTAGCAAGCCCACGAGGCCGATCCGTCGTCGCGTCGCCACCATGGTCGAATCCTCCCGGGACTGCTCCCCTACCCCGCGCGCAGGCAGTCGTGCAGGTGAAGCACGCCGAGTGCCTTGCGCTGTGCGTCGACCACGATCACCGCGGTGATGGGCCCGGCGGGCCGGTCCTCCATGATGCGCACGGCACTGGCCACGAGTTCGTCGGGGCCGATGGTGGTGGGCGTGCGCGACATGACGTCGCCGGCGGTGAGCGACCACGGGTCGGGCTGCTTCAAGAGGATGCGCTTGAAGTCGCCGTCGCTCACCACACCGGCGAGCTGGCCCGTAGCATCGAGCACGGTGGTGATGCCGAGGCGCTTGTCCATGATCTCCAGCATCACGTCGCGCAGCTTGGTGGTGGCGACCACCTGCGGCAGCTCGGCGCCGGCATGCATGAGTTCGTGCGCACGACGCGACGCGGCGCGGCCGATCACGCCACCGGGATGCAGGAAGCGGAAGTCCTCGGGCTGGAAGCCGCGCTGCTCCATGAGCGCCACGGCGAGGCAGTCGCCCACGACCTGCGTGAGCGTGACGCTCGTGGTGGGCGTGAGGTCCATGGGGCACGCCTCGGCCACCGGGCCCAGCACGATGGCGGCCACGCTCCTCTGCGCCAGCGCCGAGCCGGGCTGCACGACGATCGAGACGAGCGGGATGCCGAGCCGGTCGAGGTAGGGCAGCAACGCGAGCAGTTCCTCGGTGGCGCCGCTCTTCGACAGGAACAGCGCCACGTCGCCGCGCGCGAACAGCCCGGCGTCGCCGTGCATGGCGTCGGCGGGATGCAGGAACACGGCGGGCGTTCCGGTGCTGGTGAGCGTCGCGGCGATCTTCTGGCCGATCAGCCCGCTCTTGCCCACGCCCGCCACGACGAGTTTTCCGCGGCAACCGGCGATGGTCTCCACGGCCTGCGTGAACGCGGGCCCGAGCTTGCCCTCGAGCGCGGCCACGGCCTGCGCCTCGGTGCGCACCACTTCGCGCGCCAGCTCCAGCGGATCGCGCTTCATCACAGGGCCTCGTAGCGTTCGAGCACTTTGGTCCACGTGCCGTTGTGGCGCAGGATGCGCTCCACGGCCTCACGCACGGCACCGAAGCCGGCGCGCGCATCGGTCACGGTGCGCGCCACCTTGAGGACTTCGGGCGCGGCATCGGCCACGGCGATGGGCCAGCCCACGCGCTTCAACAGCGGTACGTCCGGCAGGTCGTCGCCGACCATGGCGCAGTCCTTCCAGGTCACGCCCTCGCGCGCCATCACCGTCTCGGCGATGGTCACCTTGTCCTTGGCACCCAGGTAGAACTCCAGCCGCAGGTCGTGCATGCGCGCTTCCACGGCGAGCGAGGCGCGGCCGCTGATCACCACGGGGCGCACGCCCAGGTCGCGCGCCCATTCGAGCGCGATGCCATCGCGCACCCAGAAGTTCCGCGAGTCGCCGTCCTTGGAGAATCCGATGACGCCGTCGGTCATGGTGCCGTCGACATCCAGGAACAGCACGCGCACGCTCGTCGCGTCAGGGCCGGCGGACGCCACTGGGGGCCTCCTGGATGGCCTCGTGCACGCGCACGGCCTCGTCGAGGAACGCCGCGGCACGGGCCAGCGGCAGCTGCGTGGCCGCATCACTCAGCGCGCGCTCGGGATCGGGATGGGCTTCGAAGAACAGGCCGTCGACGCCGCACGCCACCGCGGCACGCATGAGCGGGAACGCGAAGCGGCGGTCGCCCTTGGTCTCACTCCCGCCGGGGCGCTGCAGGCTGTGCGTGGCGTCGTACAGCACGGGCCAGCCGAGTTCGCGCATGGTCACAAGTCCGCGCATATCCACCACCAGGTCGCCATAGCCGAACGTGGTGCCGCGCTCGGTGAGCAGGATGCGCTCGCCGCCGGCGGACTCCAGCTTGTCGATGGCGTTGGCCATGTCGCCAGGCGCCAGGAACTGCCCCTTCTTCACATTCACGACGGCGCCGGTCTTGGCAGCGGCTTGCAGCAGTGCGGTCTGCCGGCAGAGAAATGCCGGGATCTGCAGGATGTCGGCCACGTCGGCGGCCGCGCGTACCTCACTCACCTCATGCACGTCGGTGAGCACGGGCACGCCCAACTCGCGCTTCACGCGCGCCAGCACCTCGAGGCCGTCGTCGCCGGGCAAGCCGGTGAACGACGCGGCACTCGAGCGGTTGGCCTTGCGATAGCTGGCCTTGAACACGAACGGCAGGCCGCGGTCGGCGCACAGCTTCTGCAGCGTGCTGGCCACGGTCAGGCACAGCTCGGCGCTCTCGACCACGCATGGCCCGGCGACGATCAGGAGCCGCGGCCCGCCCGCGGTGGCCCCGCCGATGTCGAACGTCTTCACGCGCGCGGTGCCTCGTGCGGCGTGCTGGCTGCGGCCGCCTGCGGGGCGAAGTCGTTGTTGCCCACACGCGCGGCGCGCCGCTCGAGCGAGGCGCGCACGAAATCCACGAACAGCGGGTGCGGCTCGTGCGGCCGGCTGCGCAGCTCGGGGTGGAACTGCACGGCCAGGAACCACGGATGATCGGGCAGCTCCACGATCTCCACGAGTTCACGGCCCACGCACTTGCCGCTCAGCACCAACCCACGCGATGTGAGCTGCTGCGCGTACTTGTTGTTGAGCTCATACCGATGACGATGGCGCTCGTTCACCTCGGCCACACCGTAAGCGCGTGCGGCGAGGCTGCCCGCGCGCAGCGCGCACTTGTAGGCCCCCAGGCGCATGGTGCCGCCTTTGTCGGTGACATTGGCCTGATCGGCCAGCAGGTCGATCACCTTGTGCTCGCTCGCCGGGTCGAACTCGCTGGAGTTGGCGTCCTGCCAGCCCACGACGTGGCGCGCGAACTCCACCGTGGCCACCTGCATGCCGAGGCAGATGCCGAAGTACGGCACGCTCTTCTCGCGCGCGTACTGCGCGGCCAGGATCTTGCCTTCCACCCCGCGCTCGCCGAACCCGCCCGGTACCAGGATGCCGTCGACGTCGCCCAGCAGTGCGGCCGCGCCCTTGGTCTCGACGTCGGTGGCTTCGACCCAGCGCAGGTTGACGCGCGCCTTGTTGGCCGCACCGGCGTGCACGAACGACTCGATGATGCTCTTGTAGGCATCGCGCACGTGCGTGTACTTGCCCACGATGGCGATCTCGGTCTGCTTGGTGGGCTTGGTCACGCGCGCCACGAAGTCGTTCCACTTGCCGAGGTCGGCGGGCTGCACGGACTTGTCGGGCAGGCCGAGCATGCTCACCACCAGGTCGTCGAGCCCGCCGTCGTGGAACACGCCCGGCACCTCGTAGATGCTGCTCACGTCGGTGGCGGCGATCACGGCCTCGGTGGGCACGTTGCAGAACAGCGCGATCTTCTCGCGCACGTCCGAATCGAGCGGCGTCTCGCTGCGGCACAGCAGGATGTCGGCCTGGATGCCGATCTCGCGCAGCTCCTTCACCGAGTGCTGCGTGGGCTTGGTCTTCACCTCGCCCGCGGCCTTGATGTAGGGCACCAGCGTCACGTGCACGAACAACACGTCTTTACGGTGCTCGAGCTTCAGCTGGCGCATGGCCTCCAGGAACGGCAGCGACTCGATGTCGCCCACCGTGCCGCCGATCTCGACGATGTGCACGTCGGCCTGCGTGGTGAGGCTCAACGAGTGCACGCGCTTCTTGATCTCGTCGGTGACGTGCGGGATCACCTGCACGGTGCGGCCCAGATAGTCGCCGCGGCGTTCGCGCGACAAGATGGAGTCGTAGATCTGCCCGGCGGTCACGTTGTGCGCGCGCGTCACCGAGGCATGGATGAAGCGCTCGTAGTGGCCCAGGTCCAGGTCGGTCTCGGCGCCGTCGTCGGTGACGAACACCTCGCCGTGCTGGAACGGGCTCATGGTGCCCGGATCGATGTTCAGGTACGGGTCGAGCTTCTGCGTGGTCACGCGGAAGCCGCGCGCCTTCAAGAGCAACCCGAGCGACGCCGCGGCGATTCCCTTGCCGAGCGACGAGACGACCCCACCCGTGACGACGACGATCTTGGCCATGGCCCTCTCCCGTTGGTCCGGCCCACATGCACTTCCAGAAGAACTCGAATGGTGCGGCTCAAGTGGCTTGCTTTCAACGCGCTACCGTGAATCCCCGCGCCCGCTGCCCCGGTCGCGCCCTGCCTGGCTCTACCCCGTGACCCCGGCCTGCGGTCCACGCGCCTCGAGTGCGGCCATCTGCTCGGGCGTGTCGACCCCGGCGAACGGCCGCTCGCCGAGCACCACCTTGATGCGCACGCCGCGCTCCACGGCGCGCAACTGCTCCAACCGTTCGGCCAGCTCCAGCTTGCCCGGGGGCCACGACGCGAACTGCATGAGCAGCTCGCGCTGGAACGCGTACACCCCGGCGTGCCGCAGCGCGGGCCCGCCCTTCGAAGCCCCGGCGAGGTCGGCGCGGCTGAAGTAGAGCGCGAAGCCGGCGTCGTCCAGAACGACCTTCACCACGTTCTCGGATGCCATAGCGGCCAGGTCCGGTTCATGGTGCGCGACCGTGCCCATGGTGACGCTGGCATCGGCGCGCATGGCGGCCACGAGGCGCGTCACCGCGCCGGTCTCCAACTCGGGCTCGTCGCCCTGCAGGTTCAGGATGATCTGCGCGACCGGCCGCTTGCGCGCCACCTCGGCCACGCGGTCGGTGCCGCTCTGGCAGTCGCTCGACGTCATCTCGACCATCGCGCCCCAGCTGCGTGCGGCACTCGCGATGCGGTCGTCGTCGGTGGCGATGACCAGCTCGTCCAGGCCCTCGGCCGCGCGAGCACGCTCGTACACATGCTGGAGCATCGGCTTGCCCCACAGCATGGCGAGGGGCTTACCCGGAAAACGAGACGCGCCGTAGCGGGCAGGAATGACACCCAGGACGGCGCGGTTGGTTGCTGCAGGTCCCGTATGCACGGGAGGACAAGTTAGCAGGTGCGGCCCTGCGGGTCGAACGGTCCGCGGCCGCGCTGGGCGCGGGTCCGCATGCCGTCGCGACCTGTCCGGCGGGCGGCTGTGTGGCGCGTCGAACCCACCCGTCCGATCGCCGGACTCAGTCGCGTTCGAGCAGCACGGTGTTGGAAAGAAACGCTCCATCACACGCCCCGAATTCAACGAAGAAGCCGCCCTGTTTTTCATCGCTCATATAGAGC
>JBEBGT010000209.1:0-6346 GCA_040081365.1 Candidatus Eiseniibacteriota bacterium
ACGTGAAGGACGGCAGCTTTGCAGAGTACTTTCACGTCAATAACGCCATCGCCAACCTTGCACCGATTCCGGACGGCCTCACCGACGAGCAGGCCGCGTACTGCTGCGACATGCTCTCGACCGGTTTCGTCGGGGCGGAGAATGCAAACATCCCGATCGGCGGCAGCATCGCGATTTTTTCGCAGGGGCCAGTGGGCTTGATGGCGACCGTCGGCGCTCGCCTTCGCGGTGCGGGTCTGGTCATTGGTGTGGAGTCCATGCCGAACCGCATTGCGCTGGCGAAGAAGTATGGTTGTGACGTGATCGTGGACTTCACGAAGGAAGACCCCGTCGAGGCGATCCTGAAACTCACGGGCGGCAAAGGAGTAGATTCGACCATTGAGGCCCTGGGCTCGGTGAAAACGTTTGCGGCGTGCGTGAGTGTGACGCGTTCGGGGATCGGCATGCGCAGCACGCGGTCTTCGGCACCGGGGGCCGCGGCGTGCTTGCGCGCCAGCGAACGTCCGAGCCCGTCGTTGCCGCCCGGCAGTGCTGCGGCCACGACTTCGCCCGGAGGCGCCAGGTAGTAGTCGGCCACCCAGCGCGCCAGTTCGAGCAGGTGGGGCGACAGGAGTTCGCCGCCGGTGACCTTCTGGATGTCGCTGACCTTGTCGAGCGGCGTATGGGCGATGCGTTCGACGATCACGCCGCGTGCCTTGCGCCCGCGGAACATGACTTCGACCGGCGCGCCGGGCACGGCGGCCGTATCGAGTGCCTCGGGCACTCGATACGTGAACCACTGCCGCACGGGAACCGGAAGGGCGATGAGCGCGAAGGACATGGGTGCCGGGGTCGAGGTCAGTGAGAAGCACGGGGCGCGTCGGACGCACGTGGTTGGGCGCGAGCGTGGGGGGCAGCGCACGACAGTGCCGCTCGCATTGCGGGCTGGCAAGCGTGCGCGATCGGGGAGCGCCCGAGAGCGGCTCGCCCGGAGAATTTCAGCGGTCGCCGCGCCTCTGGAGCAGCAGGCTGCCATTGAGTGACAGGTCTGTGAGTGTGTCCCCGCTCAGGTGCGCGGTGAGCTGCGTGAGGACCAGGCAGGCCGCGGGCCCACCGCCGGAAGGCTGCAGTCGTATCGATTCCCTGAGCTCGAGGCTGGCCGGCGCGAGTTGCCTGTGCCTCAGGCTGTCCAGGAGCGCATCGAGAGCGAACGCACGTGGGTCGGCGCCGTCTTCCGTGAGCAGCAACTCCGAGCGCCCGCGCTGCAACTCGAGACGGCCTTTGCGCCCGGCGACGACGAAGTACACCGGAAGTCCGCCGCTCAGCGCCACCTGGTAGTCGTACCCGGAGATGGACTCGACCGTGCCGGTCCGGGGCGGGACATAGAAGTTGAGATTGTTCGCATCGGCGGTCTGCCACTTCCCGACGTAGCCGAGGCCAAGCCCGCGCATCGCGGCTTGCGCGACCAGCGCTCCGCCCTGCCGGTCTCCGCCTCCGGAATCGGGAGCAGCCGCCCGATAGGCCGAGTCGCGCTCGGCCGCCTGCCGGAGCGGCGTGGGCAGCGCACGGATGCCATGCGTGCCGGCCAGGTACTCGATGATGGCGCTCAGTGACTTCTGTTCGTCGAAACCGAGCGAGGTGTCCGCCGGCTGGATCTGCCCCTGCGCGAGCAGGCCGTGCTTCGAGAGCAGGCGCTGGAGTCGTGCGCTCTGGTCCAGCCTCGAGACCGTGTACGCCCCGCCGGGACCGAACGCGGTGACCGCCGCGAGCAAGAACAGGGCGATCGGGATCCAACGGATGTCGGCGCGGCGACGGAGCGAGTACCCCAAGGCGATGCCGGTGATCCACAGCGCGAGCGCGAGCAGGTAGTAGCGCTCCTCCGTGAACCCATACTGGCCGATGCGCTTCCCGATGGCGGCGAACAGCATGCCGATCGAGGGCAGCAGCGCCAGATAGAACGTCCGGGAGAACCGGCTCACCCAGCGGTTCTCGTCGCGGTCCCGCACCGGGTGCACGAGCAGGATGGCGAGCAATCCCGCGGCGGACACCGAAGAGACCAGCCAGCCGATCCAGCCATTCGGCCACTCCCCGGTCACCAGCACCTTCACCAGATAGGCGGTGAGGATCACCAGATACAGGGCCACGAGCGGCACGAGCACGAACTGGGCGAACACCTTGAGCCCATTGGGATACGACGTGTCGGTGTCCAGCGCATCGAGGTCCCGCGGCACCCCAGCGAGGAAGTACCCGGTATTGAAGACGAACGCGATCACGAGCCACAGTTGGGGGTAGACCCGTTCGGGAACATGGACACCGAAGAGCGGCTTCGACGCGGCCAGCGCGACTGCGAGCCCCGCGAACAGCACCGCCGAGTACACACCGCCCACGAGGAACCGCGTGAACAACACCCGGTTGTACTGCCAGAAGCCGTTCGGCCGATGGTGCCGCGTGAACGGGGCGAACGCCGCGAGCAGGTGCGTGGCCAACGCGAAGTGGATCAAACGGTGTGCGCGGACGCTATCGCTCCAGCCGGGCCACTTCAGGGCAAGCCCGACAATGCCCGCGGCGACCAGCACGCCCACCAACAGCCGGAGGCGGGTGAAGCGCGGAGCCGCCGACCGGGCGATCCCCTCGGTGAACATCGTGACCGAGAAGAACGCCGAGATCCCGAGACTCGAGGCCGCCCACCACGCCAGGGTGCTGGCGTGCGCTTCGTTGCGGATGGAGAGCACCGCGAGGACGGCGGCAGCGACCGCGGAGCACATGGTCTCGGGGAAGCGCGCCAACACGCGTTGCGTGCCGGACGTGAGACCCGCAAGTGAGGGCATCTGCATCGAGCGAGCCTCCTGGCCGGGACGTTCCGTGGGCGGCCGGCCTCGCAGGGCGCCGGCTCATGGAGCGTCCCGACTCGCCGAACGACGGGACCGTGCCGAAGGGTAGCACGCGGCCCGAGCGGCGCGCCTGCAGCCGACCGCCGTGCGCTACCGATCGCACGGGGCGGGCGGACAGGCGGGCGAGTTCGGCGCGAACCGAGACCGCTGGCGTGACCGGAACCCGGTCAGGCCTGCGCCAGAGGTCGAGTGTCCCCCCCCTGCGACACCGCCCTCACCGCAACACCACCACGCGCACCGCGCGCGCACGGTCGGCCTGTGCGATCCGCAGCCAGTACGTGCCCGGCGCCAGCGCATGCGCCGCCCCCAGGTCGATCACCTGCCGGTCGCCCGCACGCGCCGGCACCGTGCGGCGCAGCACCGTACGCCCGCTGGCGTCGGCCATCAGGATGCGCGCCTCACCCGCCGCCACCGTGCTGAGTGCGAAGCGCAGGCGCTCGCGCACCGGATTACCCGCGAGCCACTCCACGCCCAGGCCGTTGTTCGGCGGCAGGTGCACGCCTTCGACCGCGGCCGTGATGTCCTCGTTCACGAGCAGCGTCTGCCGCAGGGCCACCTGCGTGAACACGCGCGTGATGCCGCTCGGGAAGCGCACGATCACGCTGTCGGCCACCGTGGCGTCGCCGGCCCCGAAGTGCAGTTCGAACGGATCGTGGCCATTGAAGCTGTTCTGCGCCGACACCAGTTGCACCAGCCGGCGCGACACGCCGCCGATCGTGGCGCGCATCCAGACCTTGGCGCCGATCGCCGAGCGGTTCGACGTGCTGCCCTCGCAGCGCACGTTGAGCCAGCCGTTCGTGGCGGGCGAGTCGTTACGGTACAAGCCGCGCGACGCCGCGCTGCCATGCGCGTACAGGTCGAGGTCGCCATCCTGGTCGTAGTCGGCCGCCGCCGCGCCCCAATGCGGCCCCAGCGCGTGCAGCGTGCTCGCGGCGTCGTTGGTGAACACGCCCGAACCGTTGTTCAGGTAGTACTGCGAGAACTCACCCGCCTCGTTGCTCACGTAGCAGTCCATGTCGCCGTCGTTGTCGAAGTCGCCCCACACCGACGCCAGTGAGTGCTGCGCGTCGCTGATGATCGGGCCCGCCACCGCGGCCGTGAGCTTGGCGAACACGCCGGCGGTGTTGCGGTAGAGCGTGTTCTGGAACCCGCTCACCTCGCCGCCATAGTTGGTGACGTAGCAGTCCAGATCGCCGTCGCCGTCGATGTCGACCCAGTTGTAGACCTGGGCGTCGTGCAGGTCAGTGGCCAGCGCGCCGGTGGTGATGCGGCGGAAGAACGTCTGCCCGGGTTGCGTGCCGCGGTTCTCGTACAGGAAGTCGCGCGCCGGGCTGCCGGTGGCCGGACCCGAGGCGATGAACAGGTCGAGGTCGCCGTCCTCATCGATGTCGTTCCAGGACGGCACCGTGTAGGGCCCGTTCCCGATTGCCACCACGATCGATGTGTCGGCGCTGGTGAAGTCGCCGTTGCCGTCGTTATGCAGCAGATGACACGGCGTGATGATGCCGTTGAACCCGAACGCCGCGGCGATGATCAGGTCGGTGCGGCCGTCGTTGTCGTAGTCGCCCCACGCGCAGCCCCAGCCCTGCTGCAGGTTGGAGTTGCCGATCACGCCCGCGGCCACGCGCGTGAACACGCCGCCGCCGTCGTTGCGGTACAGCGACGAGCCACCGGGCGGCCCGCCCGACACGTACAGGTCCGGGTCGCCGTCGTTGTCGTAGTCGGCCCAGCTGCAGCCGAGCGCGTTGTTGTGGTCGGCCGGCATGCCCGCGACGCGTGTGAACGCCCCGGCGCCGTCGTTGCGATACAGCCCCTGCTGCACCACGTACAGGTCCTGATCGCCATCGCCATCGAAATCCGCCCACGCGCAGCCCGTGTACTGCGACGTGCCCGGCACGGGATCGGTGACCAAGGCGTTCCCCGTGGTGATGCGAGTGAACGCCTGCGCGAACGCGCTCGAAGCACAGCATGCCGCGACCACCGGGATCCAGCACCACACCGCGACTCGCTTCGCCACGCCGTACATCAGGGGACCGCACATCGGGAATCTGCGCACCATGAGCTCGCACTCGCTTCCAGGAACCTGCCGTCGACCCGGTCCGGATCGGGCGCCGCATGACTCGCGGCGCTGGCTTCAGGTTGCCCGTTCCGCACGCGGCGACGGGCGGATGACGGCCGAACGCCGCGGAAGCTGGGAGGAAGCGCCCCGCGCCGGGGATGGACCGCGCTCAGGCGCCACGGAGCCGCGGGCGAATGCCGCGAGGACAACACGAAAGCCCGCGCCTCTTGGCGGCGCGGGCTTCGTATTGTCCTGACCGGACTCGGGGTGAAACGCGGTGACGCTAAGCCTGCATGCGCTGCTGCGAGGTGCCGTGCCCGAGGATCGCGTTGATGCGCTCCACGAGCTTGCGCGGGCTGAAGGGCTTGGTGATGTAGTCGTCCGCACCCACCTCGAAGCCCACCTTCTGGTCGACGTTGCGACCCTTGGCCGACAGCAGGATGACCGGCATGTCCTTGGTCTCCGCGTCCGCCTTCAGGCGCTTGCACGTCTCGTAGCCGTCGAGCTTCGGCATCATGATGTCCAGCACGATGAGGTCGGGCTTCTCCGAGCGCGCCTTCTCCAGCGCCTGCTCGCCATCGAGTGCCGTGACCACCTCGTAGCCTTCCATGCCAAGGCTGAAGTCCAGGATATGGACGATGTAGATCTCGTCGTCCACCACCAGGATCTTGCCCTTCGCCATGCCGCTCACCTCCTTGCGACGTCGTCGTCCGTGCTCCGCTCACGCGGCCACGGTCATGAGGCCTTCCCGAACCTTATCGGCGCCCCCCCGTCCGGGCTTGAGCGCTTGTTCGGGAGGGCGACTTCGGGCCCAAGGGCTAGGCCGCAGCGGCCTTCGCGTCCTCGCCACCCTTCTCCATCCAGTCCACGAACGCTTCCACCACCTCGCCGTCGAACTGCTTGCCGGATTCGCGGCGCAGCTCGGCCACGGCCTCGTCGTTCGACAGCGCCGAGCGCCACGGGCGCGCCGTGGTCATGCTCTCCCAGGCGTCGATCACCGCCAGGATGCGGCTGCCCATGGGGATGCTCTCGCCCTTCAAACCCTGCGGGTAGCCTTGGCCGTCCCAGCGCTCGTGGTGCCCCAGCACGATCTCGCGCACCAGCCCTAGGTACTCCAACGGTCGCAGGATCTCGACACTCACTTCCGGATGCGCGCGCACCGCGCGGCGCTGCCGGTCGTCCATCTGGTTCGGGTGCCCGGTCTCGGCGCCGAAGCGCACCATCCCGAGGTCGTGGATGCTCGCCACGTACCCGATCACGTCGATCTCGGTGGGCGACACGCCCAGCGCCTTCGCCACCGCGCGCGCGCGCTTCACGTAGCGCCGGCCGCCCAGCGCGAACTCGCGCTTCAGCTGCGTCATGGCGCTCACCGCGGCGAGCGCGTCGTCCACCACGCGCTCGCTGTCGGGGTACGCAC
>JBEBGT010000210.1:0-6342 GCA_040081365.1 Candidatus Eiseniibacteriota bacterium
TCATCAACAACGAGAAGGAGCCGCGCGGCACCCGTATCTTCGGGCCCGTGGCACGCGAGCTGCGCGAGCGTCAGTTCATGAAGATCAACTCGCTCGCTCCGGAGGTGATCTGATGGGACTGAAGATCCGCAAGGGCGACACCGTCATGGTGATCGCCGGTGACGACAAGGGGAAGACCGGTCGCGTGCTGTCGGTCGATGAGACCAAGAGCCGCGTCATCGTCGAGAAGGTCAACTTCGTGAAGCGTCACACCAAGGCGCGCAGCCAGAACCAGCAGAGCGGCATCATCGAGAAGGAAGCGCCGCTGCACATCTCGAACGTCATGCTGTACGACCCCAAGGCGGGTCGCGGCGTCCGAGTCGGCGTGAAGGTGTCGAAGGACGGCAAGCGGGAGCGGATCTCACGCGCCACTGGCGACACGATCAGCAAGGAGTAACCGGTCGCGTGAGATACGCTCCCGAACGACCTTCCAGGGAGCGGATCTCACGCGCCACCGGAGACACGATCAGCAAGGAGTAGTCCGCAGTTCCGCATGTAGCAGCGCCGGCCCCAGGCACCAGGGGTGAGGGAGCCGGTGAGAACACCCCTGGAGTGAGACCATGGCAGACGAGAAGAAGAGCAAGAGTCAGGGCGCGAAGGCCCCGAAGGAAGGCACGAAGGGCGGGCGCGGCGTCGCGACCACCTACGAGACCGCCTCGGGCAAGCCGTCGGGTCCCAAGGAGAAGCCGCGCCTGGCGGTGCACTACCAGGAGAAGGTCCAGCCCGAACTCATGAAGAAGTTCGGCTACAGCAGCGTCATGCAGGCGCCGCGCTTCGTGAAGATCGTCATCAACATGGGCGTGGGCGACGCGACTGCGGACATCAAGAACATCGACATGGCGGCCAACGAGCTGGCGCAGATCAGCGGCCAGAAGCCGTCGGTTCGCAAGGCCAAGAAGGCCATCTCGAACTTCAAGCTGCGCCAGGGCCTGCCCATCGGTTGCATGGTCACGCTGCGGGGCGCGCGGATGTACGAGTTCTTCGACCGCCTCGTGAACGTGGCGGCGCCGCGTATCCGTGACTTCCGTGGGCTGTCGCCGCGGTCGTTCGATGGCCGTGGCAACTATTCCGTCGGATTCAACGAGCAGATCATCTTCCCTGAGATCAACCTCGAGAAGGTCACGAAGGTCCGTGGCATGGATGTCACCATCGTCACGACCGCGAAGACCGACGAAGAGGGCCGGGAGCTGCTCAAGCTCATGAACATGCCGTTCCGCGTGCGTTAGGCGAGGGGGTTCTTCGTGGCCAAGAAGTCGATCGTCGAGAAGTGGAAGCGGACCCCGAAGTTCAAGGTGCGCGGCTACAACCGGTGCCATCGTTGCGGCCGGCCCCGCGCGTTCCTGCGTGACTTCGGGATGTGCCGTATCTGCTTCCGCGAGCTGGCGCTCTCGGGTCAGATCCCGGGCGTCGTCAAGTCGAGCTGGTAGTCTTCATCGGGAGCGAGGCTCCCAAAGGTCGCGTCCCCTCTGGACGCACGAATCAGGCAGCAGCCGGGCGATCCCGGCTGGACGCTGGTTCACGGAGGTGTCATGTCGGTCAGTGATCCCGTGGCGGATTTCCTCACCTGCATCCGCAACGCCATCGGCGCGAAGCATCGCAAGCTCGATGTGCCGTCGTCGCGGCTGAAGCAGGAGATCGCCAAGGTGCTGCTGCGCGAGCGCTTCATCAACAACTTCAAGGTCATCGAAGACACCAAGCAGGGTGTCCTGCGCGTGTATCTCAAGTACACGGCCGACGACCAGTGCGTCATCACGGGTTTGAAGCGCATGAGCAAGCCCGGCCGCCGTGTCTACGTGCCCAAGTCGCGCATTCCGCGCGTCATGGGCGGTCTCGGCTGCTCGGTCGTGTCCACGTCGCGCGGTCTCATGACCGACCGCGAGGCCCGCGATGCGGGTCTCGGCGGCGAACTCGTCTGCCAGGTGTGGTAAGGGAGGGCATCGCTCATGTCGCGCGTTGGTAAGAAGCCCGTCCCGATCCCGAACGGCGTCACGGTGACGATCGCCGATGGATTCGTGAAGGTGAAGGGACCCAAGGTCGAACTGCAGCACATCGTGCTCACCGGCACCTCCGTGGCCATCGAAGGCAACGAGGTCAAGGTCAGCGCCGAGAAGATCTCGCGCAATCCCGCGTTCGGCACCATGCGTGCCCAGATCGCGAACATGGTCACCGGTGTGACGACGGGGTTCTCCAAGACCCTCGAGATCGTCGGTACTGGTTACCGCGCGAACATGGAAGGCAAGAAGCTCGTGCTCCAGCTCGGCTTCTCGCATCCGGTCGAGTTCATGACGCCGGAAGGCATCACGATCAAGGTCGAGAACCCCACGCGCCTCACCATCAGCGGCGCGAACAAAGCTCAGGTCGGTCAGGTGGCGGCGGATATCCGCGGCTATCGTCCGCCGGAGCCGTACAAGGGCAAGGGCGTGAAGTACGAAGGCGAGTACATCCGTCGTAAGGCCGGAAAGGCTGCGGGGTCGGCGTAATGGCGAGCGGACAACACAACAAGTACGAGCGGCGGCAGATCCGCCGGTATCGCATCCGGAACCGTGTCACGGGGACGGCCGTACGGCCGCGCCTGAGCGTGTTCCGCAGCTCGGATCACATCTATGCCCAGATCATCGACGACGCCAAGGGCGTCACGCTGGTCGCGGCCTCGAGCCGGGACGACGTCAAGTCGCTCGTCGAGGGCAAAGGCAAGGTCGGTACGAGCATGGGCGTCGGCAAGCTCCTCGCGCAGCGTGCGAAGGAAGCGGGCATCCTGGCTGTCGCGTTCGACCGCGGCGGCTACCTCTACCATGGGCGCGTCAAGGCGCTCGCCGACGGCGCGCGCGCCGGCGGTCTCAACTTCTAGGAGGCGCCGTCATGGCGGGACCCCAGCGAGAGCGGCGTCAGTCACGCGAATCCGAGCAGGCCAAGTCCGAGTTCCAGGAGCGCGTCATCCAGGTGAACCGTTGCGCCAAGGTCGTCAAGGGCGGCCGCCGGTTCTCCTTCAACGCGATCGTGGCGATGGGCGACCAGAATGGTCGCGTCGGCGTGGGTCTGGGCAAGGCGAACGAAGTCGCGGACGCCATCCGCAAGGCGGGTGAGTCGGCGAAGAAGAACATGTTCCAGGTGCCGGTGACGAAGGGCGGGTCCATCCCGCACATGATCGTCGGTCACTTCGGCGCGGGCGAAGTACTGCTGAAGCCGGCGTCGCCGGGTACGGGCGTCATCGCCGGTGCCGGCGTGCGTGCGGTGCTCGAAGTCGCGGGCGTGCAGAACGTGCTCACGAAGTGCCTCGGCACGCGCAATCCGCACAACATGGTGAAGGCGACGGTGGACGGCTTGAAGCGTCTGCGCCGCCCCTCGGACGTGGCGGCGATGCGTGGCCGTACGCTCGAGGAGATGTTCGGAAAGAGGGCGTGACGTGGCCAAGAAGCTGAAGATCACCCAGACGAAGAGCGCGAGCGGCCATCCCGAGGATCAGCGCGCCACCGTGCGCGCGCTCGGCATCCGCCACATGCAGCAGACCGTCGTGCACACGGACACCCCCCAGATCCGCGGGATGGTGTTCAAGGTCCGCCACCTGGTCCAGGTGGAGGAGAACTGACGTCATGAGACTCGGAACGATCCGTCCCGCCGCTGGCGCGACGAAGGATACGAAGCGCTTGGGCAAGGGCGCCGCGAGCGGTCAGGGCGGTACGGCTGGCAAGGGCCACAAGGGCAAGAAGGCCCGTTCGGGCGGCGGTATCCCCGTGTGGTTCGAAGGCGGCCAGATGCCGATCCAGCGGCGTCTGCCGAAGCGTGGCTTCATCAACCCGACGCGCGTGGAATACCAGGTCGTGAACGTGGGCAGGCTCGCCACGGCCACGGCGGGTACGACCGTCGACGCGGCGTGGCTCCGCGCGCAGCGGCTCGTGCGCCGGAGCGGTCCCATCAAGCTGCTCGCGGGTGGCGAGCTCAAGGTGGCACTCACCATCAAGGTGGATGCCGCGAGCGACGCTGCACGCAAGGCCGTTGAGACGGCCGGCGGCAAGGTGGAAACCCCGAACCCGAAGGCCTGACCGGACCATGCTCGAGAAGCTTCGCACGATCTTCCAGGTACCCGAACTGAGGCGGCGTATTCTGTTCACGCTGTCGATGTTCGTGGTGTATCGCCTTGGCGAGCACATGCCCACCCCGGGTGTGAACGCCGCGGCGCTGGCGGGTGCGTTCCGCAGCCAGGCGAACACGCTGTTCGGCCTCTACGACATGTTCGTGGGCGGCGCGTTCTCCAAGGCCACGATCTTCGCGCTCGGCATCATGCCGTACATCTCCGCGTCGATCATCCTGCAGCTCCTCGGCGCGGTCGTGCCCTACTTCGAGAAGCTCCGCAAGGAGGGCGAAGAGGGCCAGAAGAAGATCACGCAGTGGACCCGCTATGGCACCGTGGCCATCTCGATCGTGCAGTCGATCGGGTACAGCTGGTTCCTCGTGAACCTCGGCAGCTCCCAGGGCCTGTCGGTCGTGCCGGATGCGAGCTTCATGTTCTTCTTCACCACCGTCGTCACGCAGACGACCGGTACCATCCTCGTCATGTGGCTGGGTGAGAAGATCACCGAGTTCGGCATCGGCAACGGTATCTCGCTCATCATCTTCGTGAACATCCTCGGCGGCGTGCCGACGCGCATCGCGCAGGCCATCGACAGCATGCGGGCCGGCAGCCTGGGCATCATCCAGCTGGTGCTGGTCGCGGCGCTCATCGTCCTGGTCATCGCGGCCGTGATCATCATGACGCAGGCCACGCGCAAGATCCCGGTGCAGTACGCCAAGCGCATGGTGGGCCGCAAGATGTACGGCGGGCAGAGCACGCACATCCCGCTGCGCGTGAACACGGCCGGCGTCATCCCGATCATCTTCGCTTCCAGCATCATGATCCTGCCGATGTCCGTGGCTTCGTGGCTGCCGCCGGACAGCCCGGTGGCGGGCTTCTTCCGGGACCACTTCAGCCCGCTCGGGCTGCTGTACAACGTCCTGTACGCGGTCATCATCATCTTCTTCACCTACTTCTACACCGCCGTCGTCCTGAACCCGAACGACCTGGCGGAGAACATGCGCAAGTACGGCGGCTTCATCCCGGGCATCCGGCCGGGCCGTCATACGGCGGAGTACATCGACCGGGTCCTGTCGCGCATCACGCTCCCAGGCGCGTTCTTCCTCGCGGCCGTGGCGGTGCTGCCCGACATCCTGATCGCCCTGTTCAAAGTTCCCGCGCTCGGATTCGGCGGAACCAGCGTGCTCATCGTGGTGGGTGTCGCTCTCGACACACTGCAGCAGGTGGAATCGCACCTGCTCATGCGCCACTACGAGGGGTTCGTGAAGCGCGGCCGCATCCGCGGCCGCTCGCGGATGTGATATGCAGATGGTGCTGCTGGGTCCGCCCGGTGTGGGAAAGGGTACCCAGGGGCGCCGGCTCGCGAGTGATCGCGGGTGGGCTTTGATCTCCACGGGTGAGATCCTGCGCGACGCGATCGCGCGGGGGACGGCCCTGGGAGTCGAGGCCAAGAAGTTGATCGACCAGGGGTTGCTGGTTCCCGATCCTGTCATGATCGGGTTGGTTCGCGAGCGCACGCTCGAGGACGATGCCCGTCAGGGTTTCGTGCTCGACGGGTTCCCGAGGACCATTCCGCAGGCCGACGCGCTCGACGCGTTCCTGCTGGAACGCCGGCGGCCGGTGGATGTGGTGGTGGCGCTGACCGCGCCGGACGAGGAACTCGTCCGACGCCTGAGCGCCAGGTGGGAATGTCCGGTGTGCCGTCGCGTCTATAATGCGATCAGTGCTCCGTCCCGGGACGGCCGTCATTGTGACGACCATCCCGAAACGGCGCTTCACCAGCGGGCGGATGACACCGTGGAAACGGTGCAGCGCCGGTTGGAGGTGTACCGGGCTCAGACGGCTCCGCTCGTGGCTCACTACCGCGTGCAGGGCAAGCTGCAGGAAGTGACGGGGACCGGTGCGGTCGATCGGGTGTACGGCGCGCTCGTCGCGGCCGTCACGGACTGACCCATTGGGACACGCTCACGAGCAGGACCCGATCGAAGGCATCCGGGCGGCGGCGCAGATCGTCGCGCGGGTGTTGCGGGAGATGGGCCGGGCGGTACGCCCGGGAATCACGACCGCCGAGCTGGATCGCCTCGCCGAGACGATCATCCGCGACTGTGGCGCGCGGCCGGCGTTCAAAGGTTATCGTGGGTTCCCCGCGACCATCTGTCCGTCGATCAACGAAGAAGTGGTACACGGCATCCCCGGCAAGAGGGCGCTGAAGGACGGCGACATCAGCGGGGTCG
>JBEBGT010000211.1:0-6337 GCA_040081365.1 Candidatus Eiseniibacteriota bacterium
AATGAGACCGACCGGTCTATACCATTCCCAGCACGGAGGGACGACCCCATGAGTTCGGTACGCGAACGGATCTTGGACGTGGCGGGAGAGCTGTTCTATCGAGAGGGCGTCCAGGCCGTCGGCGTGGATGCGATCATCGCGAAGGCCGACGTCGCCCGGATGAGCTTCTATCGCCACTTCCGATCGAAGGAAGGGCTCGTGATCGCCTGTGTCGAGCGGCGCGACGAACACATTCGCGCATGGTTCGAGACTCAGGTGGCGCGCCTCGCGCCGGACGCGCGGGATCGGCCTCTCGCCGTGTTCGACGCGCTCGCACGGCGCATCTCCGCCGAGCGTTACCGCGGCTGCGGCTTCCTCAACACGATGGCTGAGATGGCGGATCGCACGGACGCGGCGCACCGGGCGGCCGCCGCGCACAAGGCGCGCTTCCAGGACTACTTCGCGCGGCTGCTACGCGAGGCGGGGCTTGGCGAGGAGCACGCAGCCGACTTGATGCAGCTGTTCGACGGCGCCGTCGTGACGGCCGCGCGGGAGGGCACGAACGCGGCGGCGCTGCGCGCGAAGCGCATCGCCGCGCTGCTGCTCGGCGTGCCAGCATCGGCGAAGCCCGCACCGCCGGCGGGAAGCACGAACGCGACCGTGAAGGCCCGTGGGAAGGAAAGCTCGAGAGCGCGGGCGAAGCGGGTCACGAGCGCGAAGGCCGCCGCGGCTTCGACGCGGGCTCGGGCTCGGTCGGTCACCCGGTGAGCACCCCTCTTCGTCCCACCGCCCCGGGCGAGCGCCTCCTCCAGCTGGACATCCTGCGCGGGCTCGCGCTGTTCGGCGTGCTCATCGTGAATCTTGGAGTGTTCAGCGGCTCGGACTTCGCGATCGAAGCTCATCTCCCGTTTCCGATGGGCTGGGGTGGCGCCGCTCTGGCGTTCCTTCGCGACGTCCTCCTCGAGAGCAAAGCGGCGGCACTGCTGGCGATGCTGTTCGGCGCCGGGCTCGCCATCCAATGCGAGCACGCCGCCGAACGCGGCGTCGCCTACCTGCCGTTCGCGCTCCGGCGCTCGGGTGCGCTCGCGCTGATCGGACTCGCGCACACGTTCCTGCTCTGGAACGTCGACATCCTTCTCGATTACGCGATCATCAGCCTGATGCTGCTCCCGTTCATGCGGCTGCG
This sequence comes from Candidatus Eiseniibacteriota bacterium, assembly GCA_040081365.1. Lineage (GTDB taxonomy): Bacteria > Eisenbacteria > RBG-16-71-46 > RBG-16-71-46 > RBG-16-71-46 > JAIOPA01. Next base: position 1,166 of record JBEBGT010000211.1, read on the forward strand.
CGGCGGGCGCATCCTGTGGGCGATCCCGATCCTGATGGTGGTCACGCTTCTCCTCGCGCTGCCGGCGCTCCGGATCCCCGAAGGGCCCGACCAGTCGAGTCTGTCGTTCGCGCAGCATCAGCAGCACTACGGCGCAGGCTCCTGGCTCGATGCGCTCCGGTTCCGCGCGTGGGAGTTCGTGCACCAGGTCGGGCCGCAGCGCCTGGCCAATCGGCTGGCGATCCTCACGCCGTTCTTCATCCTCGGCGCGTACTTCTGGCGGAAGGGATTCCTCGCGGAGCCCGAGCGGCACCTGCCGGCCCTGCGCCGGCTCTTCCTCGCCTGCTTCGTCCTCGGCCTGCTCTCGAACCTGATCCCGCAGGACCGGCTTCGTGCGGCGGTGGCGGTCCTCCCGTTCCAGCCCCTGCGCATCCTCATCAAGGCGACCGCGTTCCTCGCCCGCCCCGCGCTCACGATCGGCTACATGGCCGGGATCCTCCTGCTCATCGGCCAGGCGCGCGGGCGGCGCACTCTCGGCGTCTTCGCACCGCTCGGCCGGATGGCGCTGACGCAGTATCTGCTCCAGTCCGTCTTCTGCACGCTGGTGTTCAATGGCTACGGCCTCGGGCTCTACGGGAAAGTGCCGATGAACCTGTGCATCCTCGCCGGGGTCGCTCTGTTCGCGTTCCAGGTCTGGACCAGCCAGCGGTGGCTCGCGCGCTTCCGCGTCGGGCCCGTCGAATGGCTCTGGCGGCGGATGACCTACGGAGCGCGGCCGCTCGCGCGATCGTGACGGCAGACACTCGCGCCTCCGTGACGTACTGCCTTGCCGGAATGGCGCGTATGCGTTTCATTTCCGGCACCCTCGCAGGCTCCCGCCAGATAACAGCGCAACTCGCTGTCACGGCGTGGCGCGCCAGGCGCCCGCGATCCTGCCCATCGATATTCCTTGAATCCACACTCGCACTCGGCTTGGCTACACGGGTTCCACCCATCCTTGCCGGGGGGAGGTGATCGGACTTGAGCAAGACGATCAAGCTGCTCGCTGCGGTGTTCGTCCTGACGTTCGCGATCGGTGCATCGCTCGTGGACTCGCAGGCGGCTGCCTGCCGCTACAAGTGCATCTGTGGCACGAGCTACAAGTGCTGCACGACGAATGGTGTCGAGACGTGTAAGCCTGCTGCTGGTATCCAGTGCCCGCAGGTCGCCTGCTGAACTGCAGTGCCGCTGCCGCCCGGACGGGTCCACCCGACCGGGCGGCAGGTTCGTTTCACCTCGTGCCCCGCTGGCCCCTCGTTTGGAGAACGTCATGAGCACCCAACGCTCCGGTCCGCCCACCGCCGTCGTCATCGTGCTCGCACTGGTCGTGGCCGTGGGTGGGCTGTTCGCCGGCACCGCCCTGCGCAGCTGGCTGCAACCCATCGAGAAACCCGCGCCGCTGGTGCCGGGGCTCAAGGCCGGCGACGCGTTCCCGGACGTGGCCCTGATCGACGAGAACGGCGCGCCGCTCACCGCACACCAAGCACTGGGGGACTCGGGCGGCGTGGTGCTGCTGCTCGATCCCGAATGCGAACCCTGCAAGATCATGGCCGGCCACTGGCAGGAGCTGCAGCAGCAGGGCGTGCTGGGGGGACGGCCGCTCATCGGGATCGTGGAGTCGGGCAACCGCCGCATCGCGCCGTTCCGCCGCGACCACGCCATCACGTTCGCGGTGCACGCCGACACCGCCAAGGCGTTCCTGACCGTGCACCACGTGGCCGACTTCCCGCTCTGCCTGTGGGTGGGCCGCGACCACATCGTACGGCGCGCGACGTTCGATCCCTACGCCGAAGTGCCCGCGGAGTCGCTCGCCACGCTGTGAGCCGCGCGCCCGCCCGGCGCGGACCCTCCGCCCCGCCGGGCGCGTCCGCGACGAACGTCCTTCGGTCCGCGTGCGCACGGCATGCGCCACGCCTACCCTGAGCGTCGCACGCGCCGGCCCTGCCTCACCGGCGCTCACCGGAGGCCTCGCCATGAACATCGTCCAACTGAGCGACACGCACATCCGGCCCGCTGTCGCGGGCACACCCGGCACGCACGATGCGCTGCGCGCCGCGGTCGCGCACGTGTTGCGCCTGCCCGCACCGCCCGAGGTCGTGATCGTCTCCGGCGACCTCACCGACCATGGCGCCGCCGAGGAGTATGCGTGGTTCCGCGAGCTCATCGCACCGTTGCCCATGCCGGTGTACGTCATCCCCGGCAACCACGACGACCGCGGCCGCATGCTGGCGCTCTTCGGCGCGCAGGGCACGCACGCCATGCGCGAGTTCATGCAGTACGTGGTCGACGCGGGCCCGCTGCGGTTGGTCGCGCTCGACACGGTGAAGCCGGGCAGTGACGCGGGCGAACTGTGCGACGCGCGACTGCGCTGGCTCGACGAAAGACTGGCCGAGGCGCCGACGACACCCACGCTCGTGTTCATGCATCACCCGCCGTTCGTCACCGGGCTCGACGTGCTGGACCGCTTGGGGCTCGCGGGCGCCGACGCGTTCGGCGCGATCATCGCGCGCCACCCGCAGGTGGAGCGCATCGTGGCCGGCCACATCCACTGCGGGCTCCAGCAGCGCTTCCACGGCACGCTCGCCATGACCTGCACGTCCACGGCGCTGCAGATCCGCATCGACCACGCGAGCCCGAGCACCCTGCGAGTGACGCATGAGCCACCCTCCGGCCTGGTGCACACGTTCACGCCGGCCTCCGGGCTCCTCACGCACACCAGCCCGATCGGCGAACACGGCCCCTACACGCTCCTGCATGACGGCACGGACTGGGTGAAGTAGGGCCGGACCCGCTCCGAACGCGGGGCGTCGCTCGCCTTTGGGAGCCCTCAAGCTGCCCGTTCGGCAACCGAGACTATCCCCCGGGCCACTCCGTCCAGGGAGGTGCGGTGCGGCCCCGGATCAGGGCCTCCCGGGGCGAGGGACGAGGGATCGTCATGCCACGCGTGGTGTGCGTGCACCCGGACGTGCAAGAACTCGAGATCTGGCGGCGCGTGCTGCTCGAGCAGCGCCGTGCCTGGGATGTCGAGTTGTACGGCTCCGTGGGTGCGGCATGGACCCAGCTGCTGGCGTCCCCCCCGGACCTGATCGTGGCCCCGATGTGCGGCGAGCTCGACGGGCGTGTGCTGCTCACTCAGGTACGCGATCAGTGCCCCGAGGTCGCACGCGTGCTGGTGGCGGGCGGCGTGTGTGACGAGCGCGTCATCGAGGGCCAGCGCATCGCGCAGCGCGTGTTGCCCGACGACGTCGAACCCGCGCAGTTCGTGGAGACCCTGTCGCAGGTGCTCAAGCAGCGCGAGGTCGTGCAGGCGCCGGAACTGCGCGCGGTGCTGGGGCGTGTGGGCCAGTTGCCGGCGGCGCCCGATGTCCACGCGCGCCTCGTGCGCCGGCTGCGCGACCCGAACGCCACCCTTACCGAGATGGCGGCATTGGTGGCCGAGGACCCGGCCCTCGCTGCCCAGGTGCTGCGGCTCGCGAACGGCGCCTACTTCGGGCGCGGCCAGTCCGTGACCAGCCTGGAGGGCGCGGCCGGCCGACTCGGTACGCGGCTGCTCTCCAGCGTCGTGCTCGCGGCCGAGGCGTTCGGCCGCTTCGGGGTGCCCGCCGGCGAGTTCAGCATGGAGGCCTTCCAGCAGCACGCCTCGCTCGTGGCCCGCATCGCCACCGCGCTCGAGCCGCGCGCACCGTGGAACGACGATGCGTTCAGTGCGGGCCTGCTGCACGACGTGGGCCGGCTCATCATCGCCGCCCAGATGCCGCAGGACTACGTGGCCATCGAACAACGTGCGGCCAAGGACGGGCTCCCCCGGCAACTCGCGGAGCGCGAGCGCCTGGGCACCGATCACGCCGCCCTGGGTGCTTCATTGCTGGGCCAGTGGGGCCTGCCGAGCGCCGTGATCGAGGCGGTGCAGCGCCACCACCAGGTGTCGCTCGCGGGCGAGATCGCGCTCGACCCCACGCTGGCCGTGGCGGTGGCGAACCGGCTCGCGCACGACTTCGACCAGTTCGCACCCGGCACGACCGCCGCCAACCCCGGCGCGATCGCAGCCGGTGACCCGCGCTGGCCGTGGTGGCGCGAACTGGCCGAACAACTGGCCCTGGACGGCATGGCGGTGTGAGCCGCACCGCCACGCGCGCGGCGGCGACTCGGCACCTCCAGCCCGCACCCCGATCGCGACGGACCACATTATTGGCTGCGACGTGTGGCGGTGCGGACTTCATCGCGCACGCGGTCCGTGAAGAAAACCTGCACCGCGCTGGTCATTCGCGGCATCCCAAGCGCACGCTTTTCGGAGTCTTGTCTTGACGCACACCCCGCCCAGAGGTTTCACTACTCGCATGCAGAACTCGATCCACACTCCGTCCGCTGCCGCGATGGCCATGCATATGCAGGCCATGCGCACGCACACGTGTATGTGCACGTGTACGTGTATGCGCACGCCCACGCGGACTTTCGATCGAGACCAGCCGGCCCACTAGACGGCACCCAGAACTGGTTCGAGCCCCGAGATCCGCGACGGCCAAGCCCTCGCGGATCAAGCGTTTTCAGGGCTCCCGTCGCACTCTCGGTCCGGACCGCCACCGCGGTCCAACGCACCGCACACCGAGAGGAACGCGAACATGGCCTCCAGCACCGCCTCGAGAACCAGCGCACCCGCCACGCCCCGCAAGCCCCGCTTCGAGACGCTCCAGCTGCATGCCGGCCAGGAGCCCGCCCCGGGCACCAACGCGCGCGCCGTGCCGATCTACCAGACCACCAGCTACACGTTCGACAACGCCGAGCACGGCGCGCGGCTGTTCGCGCTGCAGGAGTTCGGCAACATCTACACGCGCATCATGAACCCGACCACCGACGTGTTCGAGAAGCGCATCGCCGCGCTCGAGGGCGGCGTGGCGGCACTCGCCACGGCCAGCGGACAGGCCGCGCAGTTCCTGGCGCTCACCACGCTCGCCGAGGCCGGCGACAACATCGTCTCGACCAGCTTCCTGTACGGCGGCACTTACAACCAGTTCAAGGTCACGCTGCCGCGCTTGGGGATCGGCGTGAAGTTCGTCGACGGCGATGAGCCCGAGGCGTTCCGCCGCCTCATCGACGACCGCACCAAGGCGCTCTACGTCGAGACCATCGGCAATCCGCGCTTCACCATCCCCGACT
>JBEBGT010000661.1:0-1630 GCA_040081365.1 Candidatus Eiseniibacteriota bacterium
TTCCTGGTGCGGGGGCCATGGCCGGGGTCGTGGGGGCCGCCGGCTGCGGATGAATGGGTGCTCTCGATTCTAGGGGGAGCGCGCTGGTGTGTTCAGTCAAAAGTGACACACACGCACCTGGAGCGCTCCCGCCGTGTCGCAAGCTGCAACGTCCGGCCCGGAGTCGTGCGGAACAGAACACCACCGGCGAGGGGAGGGCGCGCCGGACGGCCGCGGTGCCGTCGGACCAGCGCCGTGGATGGCCCATCTCGCCGCGGTTCGTCGGCCGGTCGGGAGGGAGCTTCCTGCCGGATGCTCCGGCAGCCCTTTCCGCATTGCGGGGCAATGTCTTCCGCCACTTCAGGACTCGCATCACGAGCGGATACTCGCAGCAGGTCGCGGCCCTCCGTGACCCGTTGAACATCCCTCAACGATTCGAGACCGACATGGGCATTCGATCCCAGGTGCTCCCCCGGCTCGCACGCGGCGCGTATATGGCCATGGCAGGCCTGCTCCTGCTGGGCGCATGGCGTCCGGCGGCTTCCGTCTGCGCTCCACTACCGACCGACAGTCTCGCCCGCGCTCTGCCGGGCAGCCTGACCGGCGCGAGCCTGTTGCGCGGCTTGCGCACGCCGTCTGCCGAGAAGCGCTGGAACTCCCTGCCCGTGTTCGGGCGCGCACTGTTCGCGAACGGCACGTTCCTGTCGCCGATCGAGGGCGCGCCGGTGGGCCCCGACTACCTGCTCGGCCCGGGTGACCAATTGCAGGTGTTCGTGTCGAGTTTCGCCGACACGAACTACGCGCTGACACTCGATCGCGAGGGCAAGGTGTTCGTGCCGCGCGTGGGCAGCACGTATCTGTGGAACCAGACGTTCGCCGAAGCCGAGCAGTTCCTGCGCGCGCGACTCGCCACGGTGTACCGCACCGCGCGCATCCAGGTCTCGATGGGGCGCATGCGCGCGGTCGAAGTGTTCGTGCTCGGCGATGCCGTGCGTCCCGGCAAAGTGACGCTCACCGGCAACGTGAGTGTGTTCCATGCGCTCGCGGCCGCCGGCGGACCTTCGCCGCTCGGCAGCATGCGCGACCTGCGCGTCATGCGTGGGGACCGCGAGGTGTCGCGTGGCGACCTGTATCCATTCCTGCTCTCGGGAGATCGGCGCTCGGATCCGCGCATCGAGAACGGCGACGTGCTGTTCGTGGCGCAGGCCGGCGGGCGCGTGGGCATCCAGGGCGAGGTCGCCCGCCCGGCCGTGTACGAGATGCGCGGCCGGCTGTCGTTGCACGACCTGCTGGCGTTGTGCGGCGGGCCCACGCCGTTCGCCGACCTGTCGCGCGTGCGCATCGACCGCGTCGAGGCCAATGGCGGCTTCCACTCCGAGGACGTGGTGCTGGGTGCCGGGACTTCGAGTGTCGCCGACACGCTCATGCTCAAGGACCAGGACCTCGTCACGGTGCTGGCGCTCACCGAGCGCACGCAGAACGAGGTCACGCTCGACGGCTACGTGCGCCACCCGGGTGGCTACGAACTCGCCAAGGGCATGCGGCTCTCGCAGCTGCTCACACGCGAGCGCCTGCTGCCGGAGGCCGACCTCGACCATGCCGAGTTCCGCCGCGTGGATCCCGCCACGTTCAAGGCGGAAGTGCGGTCGTT
>JBEBGT010000212.1:0-6326 GCA_040081365.1 Candidatus Eiseniibacteriota bacterium
GTTCACACTGCCCAACGGCCTGCGCCTGCTCGTGAAGGAAGACCATCGCCTGCCGGTCGCCTACTTCCGCGCCGGCCTGCGCGGCGGCGTGCTGGCCGAGGCAGCCGCGAACTGTGGCGCGAGTTCGTGATCCTGGCGCTGCTGCTGCTCGTGGCCGAGTCCATCATCGGCCGCTGGGGCATGCCGGGTGCGGCAGCGGCAGCCAAGCCCCGCGCCTGAAACGCGCGAGCCGCCGCGAGCGCATGGCTCGCAGCGGCCCCGTGATGTCTCACTCGCGCAACAGATGCCTCAGTGCTGCTCCATCTTCACGTTCTTCGGCAGCACTTCCGGGTTCAGTGCCTTCAGTTCCACGCGGCGGTTGCGCAGACGTTCTTCGTCATTCGCCTCGCCGGTCTCGGGCTGCCTCTCGCCGTAGCCCTTGGCGATGACGTTGCCCTCGCGCAGGCGGAAGTGGCCGAGCAGGTAGCTGCGCACGGACTCCGCGCGCGACTGCGACAGCTTGATGTTGTACGCCGCCGAACCGCGCGTGTCGGTGTGGCCCTGCACCTCGACCTTCAGCTCGCTGTACTTCTCGAGCACCGCGCCGACTTCGTTGAGCGTGGCCTCGGACTCGGGCAGCAGGTTGGCGCTGTTGGTCTCGAAGTAGATGTTCTCCAACCGCACCTTGCCGCCTTCGACCAGCTTGCGCTCGGTCTCGGTGACGACCGGCTCGGGGGCCGGCGGCGGCGGCGTGGGCGCGGGCTTCGAGGGTGCGACCGCGGCGGGTGCACCGTTGCGCTGCGAGGCCGAACAGCCCTTGGCGTCGACCTTGTCACCCTCGGCGGTGCCGGGGCACTGGTCCAGGCCGTCGTACACGCCGTCGCGGTCGGAGTCGAGCGGGCAGCCGTGCTCGTCGACCACCGCACCAAGCGGCGTGTTGTCGCAACGATCGAGCCGGTCGAACACGCCGTCGTGGTCGTAGTCGGTGGCCGGCCAGCGGAAGCAGGGCGCCTTGGGGTCGACGCGTTCGAGCGTCTTCGGCATGGCGTGCGCGGCGGGAACCGCGAGCGCGGCAAGCAACAGGTACAGACCGAGTCGGGAGAGAGAACCCACGGTCATGGAACACCTCCGGGATGGGGACGGGGCGTGGATTGAGCGAACCGCCCCGCTAGACTAGCCTCGGCCTCCTATGAATGGCACTCGCATTGTCGGAATCGTCGCGCCGCACGCGCGCGCAGCACTCCTCCGCGCGGCACTCGCCGTGCTGCTCGCGCTGTTGTTCGCAGCGACTTACGCGCCGCGCGCATATGCCGACGCCGCCAGCACGCAGCCCGTGCCGGCTCCGGACGACGACGCCGATTCGGTGACCGAGCTGCTGGGGCAGCCCGCGCGTGCGTGGACATTCGAACGTTGGGTCGATTCGCCGCCGCTCACGCTTGCGGGCCTGCGCGGCAAGGTCGTGCTCGTGCGCTGGTTCAACACCAACTGCCGCTTCTGCGGCAACACGTTGCCTGGACTCGAATCCCTGCGCACGCGCTACGCCGCGCAGGGCCTGGTGGTGGTGGGCGTGTTCCACCCCAAGCCCGTGCGCAAGGTGAGCGACGCGTTCGTGCGCCGCACCGCGCGCAAGCTGGGCTTCCACGGCCCGCTCGCGGTCGATGAAGAGTGGACCACGTTGAACCGCTGGTGGCTCGCGAACCATCCCGACCGCAACTGGACGAGCGTGTCGTTCCTGATCGATCGCGACGGCATCGTGCGCTGGGCGCAGGGCGGCGGCGAGTACCATCCGTCGGGCGATCCGCGGCACGCACGCTGCGACGCCAGCTACGCCGAACTCGAGCGCACCATCCGCCGGCTGACCGGCGACACCTCGGCGGCGCGTTGAACGCTTCGCACCTCCACGCCTCTCGAGTGCCGGCATGAGCGCGCGCGACGTGTACCTGCGCGATGCGCTCGCCGAATCGCTGTGGGCGCAGGCGGCCAAGAGCCCGCAGGCGCGCGAGCTGCTGGGCATGCTGCGCGACGGCTGGGGCCGCGACGATGCCGCGCGTTACCCGCGCGCCGCCGTGCGCGGGCTCACGGGTTCGGCGCGTGCGTTCCTGGTGGCGTGGCTGCAGCACGAACTCGGCGTGCCGCTGGTGTACGTGGTGCCGCACGGCGAATCGTGGGAAGCCGCGCGCGACGACATCGAGTACTTCGCCGGCCGCGGCGCCACGCTGCCGTTCCCCGAGCCCGACGCGCTGCCCTACGACGCCACGTCGCCGCATCCGTCGGTGACGGCCGAGCGGCTCGACACGCTGTCGCGGCTGGCCGCGGGCGAGGCCGGCGTGGTGGTGACCACCGTGCGCGGCGTACTGCAGAAGGTGCCGCAGCCCGCCAAGATGGCGCGCGCGCTCCTGAACGTGCGCACCGGCGAGGAGCTCGAGCCGCAGAAGCTGCTCGAACGCCTGGTGTACCTGGGCTACGAGCGCTACCCCGAGGTCGAGGCCGTGGGCCACTGCGCGCGGCGCGGCGGCATCCTCGATGTGTGGCCGGTGGGCTGGAACGATCCGCTGCGCATCGAGTTCGACGACGACACCATCGCCTCGCTGCGCCGCTTCGATGCCGGCTCGCAGCGCTCGCTGGAAAAACTGGCCGAGGCGCGCGTGCTGCCGCGCTACGAGATCGTGGTCGAGCCCAAGGACGCCGAGAAGATCGCACAGAGGCTGCGTGACGCCGGCGACGAAGCGGCGGGGGCACCCAGGCGCCTCTTGCCTGGGTCCGGAGCCGCGCTGTTCCACGAGGGCATGGAGCGCTTCGCCGGCTTCTACGACGACGCCTTGGGCGGGCTGTTGGACCATCTGCCCGCGAACACGTTCGTGGTGTTCGACGACCCGGCGGCGTTGCGCGAGCGCGCCGAGGACCTGTGGGATGGCATCCGCCGCGGCTTCGAGGAAGCGCGCGCGCAGTACCCGCTCATCTCCACACCCGAACAGTTGTTCCTGCCCGAGACCGCGTGGACCGAGCTCATGGCCACGCGGCGCGGTGCGGACTTCATGGGCACGGTCACGGAGTCCGGCGAGACCGCGCGCTACGCCGCCACGATCCTTGTGGACTGCGCGCCGCCGGAGCCGCTGCAGCGCTCCATGGAGAAGTTGAAGAACCACCTGGCCGAGCTGGGAGCCAACGGGCTGGCGCCGATCATCCTGTGCGACAACCAGGGCCAGCGCGACCGGCTCTACGAGATGCTCGGGGACTCCGGCGCCACGCTGGGCGTGGGGCTGATCACCGGTGGCTTCACGTGGAAGAGCGCGGGCTTGGCACTGCTCACCGACCACGAGATCTTCAGCCGCTATCGGCGCCGCAGGCGCCGGTCTCGAAAGACCGCGGGACTCACGGTGGCCGAGTTGTCCGAGTTGAAGCTCGGCGACTACGTGGTGCACGAGGACCACGGCGTCGGCACCTATCGCGGCATGAAGCGCCTCACGCTCTCGGGGCAGGAGACCGACTGCCTCGAACTGTCGTACGCGGGCAAGGACGTGCTGTACGTGCCCGTGCACCAGTTGGGGCTGGTGTCGCGCTACTCCGCGGGCGACGGTGCGCGGCCCAGCATCCATGCGCTCGGCAGCGCGTCGTGGCAGAAGACCAAGGCGCGCGCCAAGAAGGCCATTCAAGACATGGCCGAGGGCCTCTTGAAGGCCTACGCCGCGCGTCGTGCGCTGCCCGGTCATGCGTTCAAGCCCGACTCGGTGTGGCAGCGCGAACTCGAGGCGTCGTTCCCGTACGACGAGACCGTGGACCAGGCCAAGGCCATCGAGGACGTGCGCGCCGACATGGAGACCGCCGCCCCCATGGACCGCCTGATCTGCGGCGACGTGGGCTACGGCAAGACCGAAGTGGCCATTCGAGCGGCGTTCAAGGCGGTGCAGGACGGCAAGCAGGTGGCCGTGCTGGTGCCCACCACGATCCTCGCGCAGCAGCACGGCCACACGTTCCGCGAACGGCTCGCCGACTTCCCCGTGAAGGTCGAGGTGCTGAGCCGCTTCCGCACCGCCAAGGAGCAGAAGGACACGCTGGCGCGGCTGGCACGCAAGGAAGTCGACATCCTGATCGGCACCCACCGGTTGTTGTCCAAGGACGTGAAGTTCGTGGACCTGGGACTGGTGGTGATCGACGAAGAGCACCGCTTCGGCGTGGCGCAAAAGGAGAAGATCCGCCAGATGACGCGCACGGTGGACGTGCTGGCGCTCACCGCCACGCCGATCCCACGCACGCTCAACCTGTCGCTGGCCGGCGCGCGCGACATGAGCGTCATCGAGACGCCGCCCGCCAACCGCCTGCCGGTGCACACCGAAGTGCTGGAGTACGACCCCGAAGTGATCACCGACGCCATCCTGCGCGAGGTCGACCGCGGCGGGCAGGTGTTCGTGGTGCACAATCGTGTCGAGACCATCTACACCAAGGCGGCCGAGCTGCAGCAGTTGGTGCCGCAGGTGCGCGTGGTCGTGGGCCACGGCCAGATGCACGAGCACGAGATGGAGCAGGTCATGCTCGACTTCACCGAAGCGCGCGCCGACGTGCTGGTGGCGACCATGATCATCGAGTCCGGCATCGACATCCCCACGGTGAACACGCTCATCGTGGACCGCGCCGACACGTTGGGCCTGGCCCAGCTCTACCAGTTGCGCGGCCGCGTGGGGCGCAGCTCGCACCGTGCCTACGCCTACCTCATGGTGCCCAGCCGGCGCGTGCTCACCGAGGAGGCCGAGAAGCGCCTGCGCGTCATTGAAGAGTTCGACGAGCTGGGCGTGGGCTTCAAGGTGGCATTGAAGGACATGGAGATCCGCGGCGCCGGCAACATGCTGGGACCCGAGCAGCACGGCCACATCGTGGGCCTGGGTTTCGACCTGTACCTGAAGCTGCTCGAAGAAGCCGTGAGCGAGCTGCGTGGCGAGGCCGAGGCGATTGCGCCCGAGCCGCGGTTGCTCACTGACTGGGCCGCGTTCCTGCCCGATGACTACGTGCCCGACGAACACGAGAAGCTCACGCTCTACCGCCGCTTGGCCGAGGCGCGTACGCCCGAGGCCATCGACGACTTCACCGCCGAACTGCGCGACCGCTTCGGTGCGCCGCCACAGCAGGCCGTGGCACTGGTCGAGTTGCGCCGCATGCGCGTGCTGGGCAAGGGCACGCCCGGCGGCGCGTCGGCACCGGTCGAGACGCTGAAGGTGTTCCAGAAAACAGCCGAGGTCACGCTGCGCCGCCCGCTGCGCCCCGACGAGATCAAGGCGCTGGTCACGGGACTTGACTTCCAGGCCGAGTTCTTCAGCGGCCGCGAGTTCGGGCTGCGCGTGAAGGGTGAGGGCATCCTGCTGCTGCACCGCCTGCGCAGCGTGCTGCAGGCGCTCATGAGCGCCGCCGGCCCGTCGCCCGCGGGCAGCGCCCCCACCGGCAGCGCCAAGGCCGCCGATGGCCGCTTGCACCCGCAGCCTGGTGGCACGTCGAAGCGCTGACATGGCACGCATCGTCCTCACCACGCTCGGCTCGCTCGGCGACCTGCATCCGTACCTGGCGCTGGGGCTCGAACTGCGCGCGCGCGGGCATGCCGTGGTGATCGCCACGCATGCCGGCTATCGCAGCCGTGCCGAGTCGGCCGGGTTGGAGTTCGCGCCCGTGCGGCCCGACTACGACACCTTCGGCGACCTGCGCGCGGTGATGCGCGAGGCCATGGACGAGCGCCGCGGCAGCGAGGTGGTGCTCAACAAGTTCGTGCTGCCGTTCCTGCGCGGCACGCATGCCGACCTGCTGGCCGCCGCCCGGGGCGCGGACCTCATGGTGGACCACGTGCTCACGTTCACCGCGCCGCTCGTGTGCGAACAGCTCGGCCTACCGCGCGTGTCCACCACGCTGCAGCCGGTGGCCATGTTCTCGACCTACGACCCGCCGCTCTCGCCGGCGGCCCCATGGCTCTCGCCCCTGCGTAGCGCCGGTCCGAAGGTATGGCGCCTGTTATGGTGGCTCGCGAGCCGCGCGTCGCGGCCATGGTTCCGCGAACTGTACGCGCTGCGCCGCGAACTCGGGCTGCCCCCGCTCCAAGGCCACCCCATGTTCGATACGGCGTCGCACGAGTTGCACCTGGTGCTGTTCTCGCGCGAACTCATGCCGCCGCAGCCCGACTGGCCGGCGGCCGCGGTGCAGACCGGATTCCCCATCCACGATCGCGGGGACCAGGGCGAGGGCATGCCGGTGCCACTCCTGCGCTGGCTCGATGCCGGCACGCCGCCGCTCGTGTTCACGCTCGGCTCGTCGGCGGTGTTCACGGCCGGCACGTTCTATGACTGCGCGGTCGCCGCCGCGCAGTCATAGAA
>JBEBGT010000662.1:0-1622 GCA_040081365.1 Candidatus Eiseniibacteriota bacterium
GGTGCACGACGCGGGCGGGGTGGCGGTGCTCGCTCATCCCGCACTTTACCGTCTCGACTTCGCGATCCCCGCGCTGGTTGAAGCCGATCGTGCTGGCCACCCTGCTGGCCACGCCCCTGCCCGCCCGGGCGCAGTTGCAGGTCATCGAGGCCGACGACCTGCGCCTGTCGTACCCGGCGCCGTTGCTGTCGTACATCGCGCCCTACTCGGTGAAGTGCTTCGAGAACAGCATGCGGTTCCACCGCCAGCTCTGGAAGTACCAGCCGTCCGAGCGCGTGAACGTCATGCTCGACGACTTCACCGACTACGGGAATGCCGGCGTGTGGGTGAATCCCCGCAACAGTATGGTGTTCCATATCGCGCCGTCGAGCTACGTGTACGAGACCGGGCCCTCGAACGAGCGCATCAACTTCACGATGAACCACGAAGTCGTGCATGTGCTCGCACTGGACGGCCCCGGCGGCGCGGATCACACGTGGCGCCGGCTGTTCCACGGCAAGGTGCGTGAGACGGCGGAGCACCCCGAGACCATCGTGTACGGGCACCTCGTGCTGCCGCGCCGTGCCGCTCCACGCTGGTACCACGAAGGCATCGCGGTGTTCATGGAGACCTGGATGGCTGGCGGGCTGGGGCGCGCACAGAGCCCCTACGACGAGATGGTGTTCCGCGCCATGGTGCGCGACAGCGCGCACTTCTACGACCCGCTCGGGCTCGAGGCCGAGGGCGTGAAGGTCGATTTCCAGGTCGGCGCCAACTCGTACCTGTACGGCACACGCTTCATGTCGTACCTGGCCTGGCAGTACTCGCCCGAGAAGGTGTTGGAGTGGGTGGGGCGTGGCCCGGGCAGCAAGCGCTACTTCGCGAGCCAGTTCCGGCACGTGTTCGGCCGTTCGCTGGGCGAGGGCTGGAGCGATTGGATCGCGTTCGAGCACCAGTTCCAGCGCGCCAATCTCGACTCCGTGCGGCGCTTCCCCACGACGCCGTACCGCAACCTGTCGCCGCTCGCTCTGGGTTCGGTGTCACGTGCCTACATCGACAGCACGAGCCGGTCGTTGCTCGCGGCCGTGTTCCACCAGGGCACGCTCGCGCACCTCGCCGCCATCCCACTCGACGGGGGCCCCGAGCGCGTGCTGCAGGAGGTCAAGGGCCCGGCGCTCTACTTCGTCACCTCGCTCGCATTCGACCCCGATGCACGCAAGCTCTATTACACTACCGACAACAACGACTGGCGCGACCTGCGCGTGTACGACCTCGCCAGCGGACGCGACGAGCGCCTCATCCATGACGCCCGGATCGGCGACCTCGCGTTCGACCGTGCGGGCAAGGTGCTGTGGGGCGTGCGGCACCTGAACGGCATCTCGGCACTGGTGCGGCTCGAGCCGCCGTACCGGGACTGGAAGCTGGTGTGGGCGCTCCCGTACGGGCTCGACGCCTACGACCTCGATGTCTCGCCCGACGGCCGGCAGCTCGCCGCTTCGTTCGCCGAGATCAACGGTCGGCAGACGCTCCGGCTCTTGAGGACTCAGGGCCTGGCACAGGGCGATACGGCGTCGCGCACGCTGTGGGACTTCGGGCACGCGGTCCCCGCCGGCTTCACGTTCGACCCCAGCGGGCGCGAGTTG
>JBEBGT010000213.1:0-6275 GCA_040081365.1 Candidatus Eiseniibacteriota bacterium
GTCTCCTTGGACAGCAGCGCCAGCGCCAGTGCGGCGGCGGCAGGCCAGGGACGGTCGCGTTGCGCCAACCACAGCGCCAGCAGCGCGAACACGATGGCGAGCAGGTCCTGGCTGCCCGATGCCCAGCGCAGCGGCACGTCGGCGGCCATGTGCAGCGCGACGAACGTGAACGCGAAGAACGCTGCACGCTCCCCGGCCAGCCGGCGCGCGATGCCGAAGAACAACAGCAGCGCGAGTGCGAACAGCGCCGCGTTCACGGCATGGAACACGGCGGGCGACTCGCCGCTCACGCGCGCGAGCCACCAGAAGTGGAACGCGCGGCTCACCGGGCGCAGGAAGTTGCCGATCGGGTCGGGGCTCGCGAGCGCGGCCGGCAGCGTGCGACCGCGCACCTGTTCCAGGAACAGGTAGTCGTCGGCGAAGAACGGCCGTGCGACGCCACCGGCATGCAGCGCCAGCATGAGCACGAGCACGCCCGCGAGCAGCCCAGGAGTAGCGGTGCGATGCGGTTGCGACGGCACGCGTGCGGGCAGGCGTCACCTCGGGGCGGCGGGGCGCTCTCCCGGCACTCCCTGTGCCGCGGCGCGGGCCCCTGCTCGTGCAATGTAGCGCGGCGGCGGGCCTGGACTCCAACCTTCCGGCAGGTTGGCCGCCGTGGTGCGCGCGGGGCTACATTCCCCGGGCCCGGGACACCCCGGGCCACCGTCTCGCCATCCCGAGGAGCCC
This sequence comes from Candidatus Eiseniibacteriota bacterium, assembly GCA_040081365.1. Taxonomy (GTDB): domain Bacteria; phylum Eisenbacteria; class RBG-16-71-46; order RBG-16-71-46; family RBG-16-71-46; genus JAIOPA01. The sequence goes on from JBEBGT010000213.1 coordinate 727, forward strand.
GCCATGCGCCTGCGTTCACTCGTGCTGTTGGTTCTCGCCGTGCTCACCGTGCCGGTGGCGCATGCCGCCGACGACTCCGGTTACCGCACCCCGCCGTCCGCGGTGGCGGACCTGCTCACCGCACCGCGCGTCCCGCGTGGTGCGCCGAACACCTCGCCCGATGGCGCATGGCTCGCCGTGAGCGACCTGCGCTCGCTGATCCCCATCGAGACGCTGGCCGAGCCGGTGGTGAAGCTGGCCGGACTCGAGGTGCTGCCCGGCATGTGGGCGAGCCGCAACGGGCTCAAGAACGCGGCGGCGGGGCTCACGTTCTTCAAGGTGGCCGATGGCTCGCAGGTGCGCGCCAAACTGCCCGCGAATGTGCGTCTCGGAGCGGTGCGCTGGTCGAACAAGGGCGATCGCGCCGCCGCGCTGGCCTACGCCCAGGGCGGTGGGGAGCTGTGGATCGTCGAGGCTGCCACGGGTGTGGCCCGGCGCATCGATGGTGTGAGACTGAGCTCGGTGGGCGGTGTGCTCGAGTGGGCCAACGACGATGCCGGCCTGTTCGTGTCGCTGGTGGTGGGGGGCTCGCCGCTCGCGGAGCCATCGCGTGTGCCCGAGGGCCCGAGCGTACGCAAGTCCGCGGGCCGCGCCACGCCGCAGCGCACGGCGCGCGACGTGCTGCGCACACCGGACGACCAGGCACGCTTCGCCTACACCGTCACCTCGCAGCTCGCGCATGTGACGATCGACGGAGGCCGGGTGCGTACGCTGGGCGCGCCGGTGGCGCTCGCGGGCTGTGACGTATCACCGGACGAGAAGTTCCTGCTCGTGAACCGTTTCGTGCTGCCCGCCCCACTCGGGTTCCCGGCCTACCTGTTCGCGCGCAAAGTGGAGCTGTGGCCGCTGACGGCCGGCGGAGTGGGCTCCGCCATCGCGCTCGGCGATGTGCCGCTCAACGACCGCAGTGCGATCGCGAGCGTATCGCCGCTCGGGCCGCGCGAGTTCACGTTCGCGCCCGATGGCAAGTCGTTGTGGTTCGCGTCGTGGGAGGATCAGAAGGGCGCGTCGGCGCAGGCCGCGTTGCGCGACACCACGCTGCCGCCGCCGGGCGCCGATCGCGTGCTGCGGCTCGACGCGCCGTTCACCGGCGCGGCGCACGAGGTCGCGCGCATGGAGTTCCCGCTCGAGCGCCTGACGTTCACCGCCGACGGTGCGCGGTTGCTGGTGCACGAGGGCTATGAGCCGCGCCGCCTCGAGCGGCAGAGCGCGCTCGAGGTGAAGTCGGGCAAGCGGCACACGCTGGTGTTCCGGTCCACCGAGGGCGTGTACGACGCCCCGGGGCAGCTCGCCATGCGGCCGATGCCGCACGGTAGCGCGGCGTGGGTGAGTGGCGACGGCAAGTCGTACTATCGATTGGGAGAAGGCTACGGGCCCGACGGCCAGCGCCCGTTCCTCGATCGCTGCGCGTTCGACGGTGGCGCACCGGTGCGGGTGTTCCAGAGCGAGAAGACCAAGCTGGAAGCGCCCGTCACGTTGCTGTCGGCCGACGCCAAACGCTTTCTCACGCTGGCGCAGAGTGCGGCCGAGCCGCCCAACTGGTTCCTGCGCCGCGCGGGTGAGACGAGCGGCATGGCCGTGAGCGCGTTCACGAACCCGGCCGAAGCGCTGTCCAAGGCCCAGCGCCAGACGTTCACGTTCAAGCGCGACGACGGCGTGGTGTTGAACGCCGAGGTCGTGCTGCCCGCGGATTGGAAGCCCGGCTCCGCACCGCTGCCCACGCTGTTCTGGATCTATCCCAACGACTATCGCTCGGCGGCCGCGGCATCGCAGAACCGCACCTCGCCCAACCGCTTCCCGTCGCAGAGCGCGCTCAATCCGGAGGTGCTGGTCACGCAGGGGTACGCCGTGGTGAAGCCGGATCTCGCCATTGTCGGCACCAACGACCAGTACGTGGCCGAATTGCAGCGCTCGGCACAGGCGGCCGTGGATGAGTGCGTGAAGCGCGGCTTCACCGATCGCACACGCATCGGCGTGGGCGGGCACTCGTACGGCGCGTTCTCGACGGTGAACTGCCTGGCGCACACCAAGCTGTTCCGCGCCGGGCTCGCGAGCGATGGGGCCTACAACCGCACGCTCACGCCGTTCACGTTCCAGGCCGAGACCCGCAACATGTGGGAGGCGCGCGACACCTACCTGGGCATGTCGCCGTTCCTCTACGCCAACCAGATCGACTCGCCGCTGCTGCTGGTACACAACCAGGACGACACGAACGTCGGCACGAACCCGATCCAGAGCCAGCGGCTGTACGAGGCGCTCAACGGCCTCGGCAAGACGGTGCAATTGGTCGAGTATCCGTATGAAGACCATGGCCCCGCCGCCAGGGAGACGGTGCTCGACTATTGGGCGCGCGCCCTGGAGTGGTTCGACCGCTACGTGAAGAACGCCGCCCCGCAGTCGGCGGGCACACCCCAGGCGCCGTAGTCCGACCTCGGTCCCGTATCGCGCGGCCGGCCGTTCGCCGTATGCTCCCGCCGCCTCACAAGGTGGCGGGAGCACACCGTCTCAGGGAGGAGCGCGTGGAGTTCAGGAAGATCGGCATCGTCGGCGGTGGGTCCATGGGCCGGTCGATCGCAGAGAAGCTGGCCTCGAGCGGCATCGAAGTGGCGGTGCTCGAGCTGTCCGCCGAGCAGGCGGCGGCGTCGCGCGCGGCACTCGAAGCCGCGCTCGACGCCGAGCTGGCCAAGTGGGGCCTCACGGTGTCCGAGAAGAAGGTGCTGCTCTCGCGCGTGAAGTTCGGCACCGACCGCGCGGCACTCGCCGATGCCGACCTCGCGATCGAGAGTGTGAACGAGAACCTGGCGGCCAAGACGGCCGTGGTGCGCATGCTCGGCGAACTGCTGCCGGCAGAGCGCGTGATCATCACGAACACGTCCACGCTCAGCATCACCGAGATCGCGGCGGCGTCGGGCCGGCCGGCGCACGTCATCGGCATGCACTTCATGTATCCGGTGCCCAAGAGCCCCATCGTCGAGGTCGTGCGTGGCCGCGAGACCAGCGACGCCACGCTGGCGGTGGCGCGCGGGCTGGCCGAGGCCCTGGGCAAGTCGCCGATCGAGGTGTTCGAGTACCCGGGCTACGTGGTGACGCGCGCGATGATCCCGTTCTTGAACGAGGCCATGCACATCGTCATGGAGGGCGTGGCCACGGCCGAGGACATCGATCGCGCGCTGGCGCTGGGCTACGACTTCAAGATGGGCCCGCTCGAGTACTCCGACCGCGTGGGGCTCGACAAAGTGCTGGGCTGGATGGAGCACCTGTTCCGCGAGCTCGGCGAGCTCAAGTACCGCCCTGCGCCGCTGCTGCGCCAGCTCGTGCGCGCCGGGCATCTGGGCCGCAAGTCCGGCCGCGGGTTCTTCCTGTGGAAGCACGGTGAGCGCGCGGGCTCGGCCATGCGGGTGGCGCGATGAGAGTCCTGGTCTTGAACTGCGGCTCGAGCTCGGTGAAGTACCAGCTCGTCGAGACCTCGCGCGAACGCATCGCGCGTGCCGACGACCTGGTGCTGGCGCGTGGCGCGGTGGAGCGCATCGGCAGTGGCAGCGCGGTGCACACGTTCCAGCGTGGTGCGGAGCCCAAGTCGACCGAGACGAAGGAGATATTGGAACACCGCGGCGCGGTGGCCGAGATCCTGCGGCGGCTCGCCGATCCCGAGCTGGGCGTGGTCCGCGATCCCTCGGAGATCGCGGCCGTGGGGCACCGCGTGGTGCACGGCGGCGAGCGTTTCTCGGCTTCGGTGGTGATCGACTCCGACGTCGAGCGCGGCATCGAGGACTGCGTCGAGCTGGCGCCGCTCCACAATCCGCACAACCTGCGCGGGCTGCGCGCGGCGCGCGCTGTGCTCGGCGGCGTGCCACACGTGGCCGTGTTCGACACGGCGTTCCATCAGACCGTGCCGCCCTATGCCTACATGTACGGGTTGCCGTACGCGCTCTACAAGCGCCACGCGATCCGCCGCTACGGCTTCCATGGCACGTCGCACCGCTACGTGGCGTGGCGCAGCGAGGCGTTGCTGGGCCGGCCGCGCGAGCAGACCAAACTGATCACCTGCCATCTGGGCGCGGGCGCGAGCGTGTGTGCGATCGACCACGGGCGCTCGATCGACACCAGCATGGGCTTCACGCCGCTCGAAGGCCTGCTCATGGGCACGCGTTCGGGCGACCTGGACCCGTCGCTGGTGTTCCACATCCTGCATGCGGAAGACCTCGACGAGTACCAGCTCACCGCCATGCTCAACAAGCACTCGGGGCTCTACGGCCTGTCGGGGGTATCGGGCGACATGCGCGAGATCCTGGCCGAGGAAGCCAAGGGCCACGAGCGCGCCAAGCTCGCCGTGGACACGTTCTGCTACCGGCTGCGCAAGTACATCGGCAGCTACATGGCCGCACTCGGCGGACTCGATGCGCTCATCTTCACGGGCGGCATCGGCGAGAATTCCGCCGTGATCCGCCAGCGCACGCTGGCCGGGCTCGAGGGGCTGGGCATCGAGCTGGACGCGGCCGCCAACGAGGCCGCGGGCCGGGGCGAGGCGCGCATCTCCACGCCGGGCTCGCGCCACGCCGTGCTGGTGATCCCCACCAACGAGGAGCTGCTCATCGCGCGCGACACCGTGCGCCTCGTGGAGCCCGCCGCGTCACACGCGGGGTAGGCGCAAGGACTCGCGTGTGGCGACGCGCGTTCGCGCGCGGGAGGCGAGTGCCCCGCGCGGACCCCATCGCGTCGCGTGTGGGTGAACCGCGCATGGCTCGCGCGGACCACATGATGTGAGCGCTTCGTCATGCGTGCGCAACGTGCGCGCGCCACTCGCCGCCACGGTCCATGCGGACCTCGTGCGGCGCGCCCCGCATGGCGTGGTGTATGCGACGACACACGGCATGGTGGCCCCTCAAGGAGGTGGCAGCCATGCCCACGCCCCGAGAACTCCCTCGACACCGGGCCGGCGATCCGCGCCGCGCGGTGCTCCGAGTCCTGATCCCACTGGCCGCACTCGCGTCGCTCCCCGCGCTTGCGCAAGCCCAGGCCGCCGACACCGTCGCGCTCCGCCTGCCGAAAGACGCCGTGTACCAATCCCGCGTCGGCCCGGACAGCGCGGTGATCTTCCGCCACGGAACGCACGTGGCGCTCGCGAGTCAGCGCTGCACGGCGTGTCATCCGCAGCGCTTCCGCATCCTGTCGCCGACGCTTCGCATCACGCATGCCGAGATGGACGCCGGACGCTCGTGCGGCGGCTGTCATGACGGCGAACACGCATTCGACACCCAGGCCGCCACCTCGTGCGCGCTCTGTCACGTTGGCAGAGTGACTGCCGCGGCGGCAGTCCGTGGTGCCGCAAGCGTGCCGGCAGGCAGCCCTGCGTACCGTGGTCCCAAGCCCATCACGTACAGCCCCGGTGAAGTCTCGCCCGGCACGGTGACGTTCCTGCACGCCACGCATGCCAAGGACGGCTGCACCACGTGCCACCCGCGGCTATTCGCCATGAAGACCACACCGGCGGGTGCCCAGGCCAAGCCGAC
>JBEBGT010000006.1:0-22560 GCA_040081365.1 Candidatus Eiseniibacteriota bacterium
GAGCCGTCGCGTGTGATCAACCACCGCGCCCGACCCGGTTCGAGGCGGAACAGGTCCGTGGGGGCCTTGCCGAACTCGATCGCCCCGCTCGTCGACAGCGCGGGGTCGTAGGTGAACAGTCGCCAGCGTTTGCGATCATAGGTGCCAAGGTCATCGAACAGCATGCTCGCCACGGACGCCTGCTGGACCGGGTCGGCCTCCATCGGCACCGCGAGGAGGCGATAGCGCGATGCCGGAGGAGTCCCCGGCTCCGCGAGCCGAGTGAGCGAGACCTGCAGCCACGCCGAAGCCCCCGGCTCGGGCGGAAAGCGCAGCGACGCCGTCCGCGTCCGCAACTCCAGCCAGTACTCCAGGCCGCTGTTCCCCACGTAGGCGGCCGGCACGGTCGCGATCATGCGTCCGAGCCCGTCCGTCGAAACCGTGAGGAGCAGTGAATCCCGGTCACCCGCTCTCCGCACGTGCAGGATCCCGTCTTCGAGCGCTGCGCCGGCCGGCAGGAGCACCTGCAGGTCGAGGTCCTGACCGGCGAAGTGCCCGCTGCCCGAGTTCGGCAACGGCAGCACGGTGAACGCTGCAGGCGCAGAGACGCGCTGAAGTGCCGGCACGGCAGGGGCCCCCGCCGGTTGCCGGGCGAGGAATCCACCATTGCGGAACTCCACATAGTATTCGACCCCCGACTCCACGACCGTCGCACCCGGCACCTGGGCTGCAAGTGCCGAACCCAGAACCGAGAAGCCGACGCTGTCGAACGCCACGTCGCCGACTCGCCGATGGAACAGCACCGCGCGCTCGAAGGTGACGAACGAGTCGGGAGTCGCCACGACGATGAACGACTCACCGAGCGGCACCCGCTCCGGGTCGCCCAGCACGCGAGTCTGGAACGAGATCGGCCGGACGTCCGTCAGCACCGGGATCACGAACGCGGGCCGCTCCGGATCGTCGCTGTGCACGACGATGGAATCCGCGGAGTTCGTGAGGGAATCCCCGACCAGCACCAGCGTCTGGTCGACATGCTCCCGCCATCCGAGACTGACCGGCGAGCTGGAACCCAGACGGAGGGTGGTGGAGGACACGGTGTAGCCCTGCAACGCGAGTGGGGACATGCCTTGGTTCCGGAGCTGGAACGCGACTTGTGCCGTGTCCCCCAGGCAGATCGTCGGCAGACGAATGGCAGCCGTCGTACTGCGCAGCACCGGGCGGAATGGCGCCCAGGAGGTAGCGCCCTGAAGATCGAGCGCCCAGGTGGGGGCCGTCGACTCCGGCACACCCCCGAACACGATCATGCGATCGCGTACAGGGTCGTAGCACGCCGAGTGTTGCTCTCGTGCCGGCGGTGTCTCCCCTTCCGGATGCAACCGTTCCCAACTCGGGACCCCGTTCAGGGGGAGCTGCCACACCTCGTCCCGGATCGGGTCCGCACTGGCGTCATTGCCACCGAACAGCACCATCGCGGCGCGAGCCGGGTCGAAGACGGCCGAGTGGAAGACGCGCACGCCCGGACGAGGGCCGGCGGGAACCAGACGCGTCCACGTCAGCGGATCGTCGAGCGACAGGCTCCACAGATCATCGGTCGGCCCGCCGAAGTCGCCGCCGTAGACGAGCATGCGGTGGCCCGACGGGTCCAGTACCGCCGAATGATCGAAGCGGCCCCGGGGTAGCGCGGGATCTCCCACCGCCAGCAGCTCTTGCCAGGTCGGGACCGAGTCCGACAGTGACAGACTCCAGATGTCGCCGTAGGCCTCGAGTTGTGAACTTGTGTGGTCCACACCGCCATAGATGACGAGGCGATCTCCCACTGGGTCGTAGATAGCGCTGTGGTCGGCGCGTGCCCTGGGCCTCGGGCCGGTCGTCACGAGGGGTGACCATGCCACAGCGGAGCCCAGCGACAGCACCCAGACGTCCGAACGCACGCTGTCGGCATCTTCGCCGCCGAACATCAGCATCCTGTTCCGGCGAGGGTCGTACGACAGTGTGGCAGCGCGCCGCGCCGTCGGACGCGGCGACACGGTTGGAACGAAGCTCCAGGTCGGAGCGTCCGCAAGCTGCAACTGCCAGACCTGATTGGTGAGTTGGTTGTTCACCAGTCCGCCGAACACCATCATGCGCGTCCCAGCCGAGTCATATGCTGAAGCGTGCAGCGCCCGATGGACAGGCTCGAACGGGGCCGCGAGCGCGCTGACCGCCAACAGCATCAGTGCGCACGCCGGCCGAGCCGCACGGAGCAAGAAACACTGTCTTCGTGGCTTCACGGGAAGGATGGACTCCGCAGGTCGGAGGCTCCCCGGTTGGGCGGGGACCGGAGAGCGAATCCGTCGGGGGCCGGTCCGCACATCAACGAAGCGACATGAGCGACCGCCTGCAGCCTACACGCGTCCGACGGACACGCCCACGGGAATCGCACGACCCTGCACTGGACCGCGGCCGCGTGGTCCGGGGCCGCGCCATGTGGCTGGCACGAGAGACGCGAGCGTGCCGAGGAGCCACTTCCGCAGCTCCCCGGCATCGCTCTCCTCGTGCCTCGGAGTGAAGCGCGGTCCACGCCGCCGCGAAGCCCCCGAGGCGCGTGCGGACCGGGCTGCTACGGGCCGTCGGGCGAGAGCGCGGCGTCGAGGAAGCCGAACGCGCAGCTCACGAGCGCGATGCCCGCCCACGGCACCGGCGCCGGGATCGCGGCCTTGAGTGACAGCCCGCACACCACCGTGAGGATCACTCCCACGCGCGATTCGCTTCCATCATCGGAGGCCGAGGCGCGCACCGGAGACGCGGGCGTGGCGAGCAGCGCGGCCATGAGCAACATGGCCGCCCACGCGCGCAGGCGCGGCAGGCCGGGCCTCGCGTGGCACGTCACGACGGCGCCGGGCTCGAGGATCGGGCGCATCACGCACCTCCCGCCGGCGCGCCCGGCTCGTCGAGGTAGAGCTTCGTGCAGGTGAGGGCAGCAGTCGCCCAGTCGGCGGGCGTGAGCGCGCGGAACACCGCGAACGCGCAGCCGGCATAGGCCACGACCTTCTTCCAGCCCTCGGCCGTGACACCACCGGCCTCGGGTTCGGCCGCGCGCGCGGCCGGGGGCACGACTGCGAACATGGCGGCCGCGAGCAACACCAGCGCGGCCTGCTTCCTGCGATGCAACATGAGCCACCCCTTCGGTTGGGTCCGGGGGGCGCGGACGGTTCACATGCGGGAGCCGGAACTGTCGGGGACCACACCCGCGGGCGTCGACGACAACAGCCGTCCGCCCGCGTCGAACCGGAAGGTCTCGCCGTACACGCGCCGCCCCCAGCGCTGGCGCCAGCGTTGGTCGCGGTCCCACCACAGTCCGCCGCTGAGCGGCACGCCGAGCTGGGTCGTGCCGGGCCGATGGGGACTGTCGACCAGCAGGGCAGCGAGCCGCGGCGGCTGCGCGCGCGCCGCGATGCGCGCGGCCAGCGCGTGCAGGTGTTGCTGGCAGTGCGGGCAACCCAGATTGACGGCCACCACCCACAGTTCGCCGCGCGCCGGCGGCATGTCGGCGGCCGGGGCAACCAACAGCACGAAGCGCGCGGCGTCCCACGCGGGCGCTTCCCAGTGCTGGGCGCGATCGGCCCACCACGCCACGCCGAGTGCGACGAACAGCGCGATCGCGAACAGTCCGGCGATGGCGTTGAGTCGCTCGAAGCGAGTGGGTCCCACGTTCACGATCCCCATGGTTGGTAGCTGCGTCCCCGGGCGAGTTCGGAACTCCACCACATCATGAGCCGCGTGGCGAACCACAGCGCCAGCACCACGGCCGCGCCGTGCGCGAACGGCGCGCGCACGAGCCGCGCCTGCTGCTGTGCCGAGAGCGCCATGCGCACCAGCGCCAGCACGCCGAAGCCCGCGAACGCGAACGCCAGCCCAGCGTCGGGCGTGGCGAGCGGTGCCGCCCGCGCGCCCGCGAGCAGTTGCGCGAGCCAGCCCGGCAACGGCGTGCCGCCCGCCGCGATGCTCACCGCGAACGCCTCGGCGCTGGACGCGGCCAGGATGCGCGTGGCGAGCGCCTCCCAGCGCGGCGTGTGCCCCGCCAACTGCCAGGCCGCGCGCGCCAGCACGGCCTCGAACGCGCAGAACAGCAACTGGCTCGCCAGCCCGAGCGCGGCCACTGCCAGCGGCGGGAACGCGGCCGGCTCGCCGTGACGCGCGGTCTCCCACAGCACGTCGAACCACAGCAGCGCCACCAACAGCGCGGTGATGCTCACGTGAGTCTCGCGGGGGGCACTCCGCGGGGGCGGCACGTCGATGGCGCGCAGCAAGGTCATGGTGGCCGGACTCCGGGCAACAGGGTCGGAACGGGCGCTCGCCTGCATCACGGCAGGAAGCATGCCGGTCGCAAGTCCGTGCGCTGCGCCGCGCGTGCAGGCCGCCACTGTCCACCGCGCGTGCAGATCGCCTGTTGCGATGACGCCGCGAGGATCCGTCCGTGCCCAGCACCTCGGCGAGAGCGTCACTTCCGGCCCGCACCTGCCGGTGAGACCGCCGGACGGGAACCGCTCCCCACTGCGCTTGCATCCCCCGCGCGCGTGCTCGACCCTCGGCCGATGCACGCTGCCCCGGACGAGGGCTTCCAGCCCATCCACCCCAATCCGTTCATCGTCGGCAACCCCATCCGGGGCCGCGCCATGTTCTTCGGGCGCGAGGCCGAGTTCGAGTTCGTGCGCAAGCGCTTCGCGGGCGGCGAATCGGGCGGGCTGCTCGTGTTCTGTGGCGAGCGCCGCAGCGGCAAGACGTCGATCCTGTTCCAGATCCTGGAAGGCCGGCTGGGCTCGGGATTCATCCCCGTCCTCATCGACATGCAGTCCATGGCGGTCGACAGCGAGAGCGCGTTCCTGCGAAAGCTGGCCGACCTCGTGCTCAGCGCCGCGGACCTCAGCCTGCCCACACGCGATCGCCTGGACCCCGGGGCGGCGTTCGCCATCGCGGACCTCCAACTGGTGCTTGCGGCCGTCCAGCGTGCGGCGCCCGGCCAGCAACTCGTGTTGCTGTTCGATGAGTACGAGCTGTTCGAGAACAAGATCGACGCCGGCGTGCTGTCCCCCGACGTGCTGCACGTGCTCGCCAACCTCATCGAGCACCATGGCATCTACCTCGTGTTCACGGGCTCGCAGCACATCGAAGACCGCAAGCGCGACTACTGGCACATCCTGCGCCGCTCCCAGCACCGGCGCGTGAGCTACCTCGACCGCGCCGATGCCGTGCGCCTGGTGCGCGACCCCATCGCGGGACGCGCCGAGGTGCCAGATGCCACGGTCGAGTCGTTGCTGCGGCTCACGGCGGGCCAGCCGTTCTACACCCAGGCGCTGTGCCAGAGCCTCGTCGATCACCTCAACGATACGCGCTCGCGGAGCGCGAGCCCCGAACGCCTCGCGGACGTCGTGCGCGACCTGGTCGAGAACCCGCTGCCGCAGATGGTGTTCCTGTGGGACGGCTTCGAGCCGGACGAGAAGCTGGTGCTCGCCCTGCTCTCGGAGGTGCTCGCCGACGGCGCGACGTACGCGAACGTGGCGCAGATCGAAGCCCTCATGCGCAAGCGCCGCTACCCACTCGAGCTGCCTGCGGCGCGCATGGCGACGGTGCTCGAGAAGTTGTTCAAGGACGAGTTCCTGCTGAAGGACGAGGTCGTGGGCACGCCCGGCTACCAGCTGCGCATGGACCTGTGGCGGCTGTGGATCCGGCGCATGCACTCGGTCTGGCAGGTGGTGCGCGAGCTCGGCATCAAGCTGCCGCGCCCGCCGCTCGGGCGCGATCCCCGTCTGCTGGCGGCGGTCGGCGTGCTGGCGGCGGGGCTCCTGGGCGTACTGGTGTGGTCCAGCCTCAGGCCCGATCCCAGCCCGATCGCACCCGCGGCACTGCTGTTCCGTGCCACGCCGGACGACGCGACCCTGTGGATCGACAGCACGCGTGTGGCGATCGGCAACTACCGTGGCCCGCTGCAGGCCGGCACGGACGTCATTCTCGCCGCGCGACGTGAGGGCTATGCGGACTCGGTGCGGCCGGTGCGCGCCGCTCCCGGCGAGAGCCTGCAGGTGAGCATGATGCTGCGGCCGCTCCGCAGCGCGCTGGCCGTCGAGAGTGTGCCCCCGGGTCTGCCGGTGAGCGTCGATGGCACGGCCCGCGGCGTTTCGCCGGTGGTCGTGGACGGGCTCGCGGTACCCGAGGAGCATCGCGTCGAGGTGCGCTTCCCGAACGGTCGCGTCATCCAGCGGCTGGCAAGGGTCGTGGTCGGCGTGAGGACTCCCTTGCGCGTCACGGCCGAGCCAGTGGTCACGCAGCTCGTCCTCACGAGCGAACCATCGGGCGCGCAGGTGCTGGCGAACGGCCGGCCTCGCGGGACCACGCCGCTCACGATCGGGGACCTGCCCGAAGGCAGCCAGCGGCTGCAGTTCCGGCTCGCGGGCCGCATCACGCTCGACACCACACTGTCGCTGCACGAGGGCAGCCAGGCCCTCGTGGCGAGGCTGGTTGCCGAACCACCGGGCACCGTCGTCGTGCTCGGCGACCGCCTCGGGCAGATCTTCCTCGACGACGCGTTCATCGTCGACGGGGTGCAGAATTCAGGTAAGCTCAGCGTCACCCCCGGGATGCATGCGGTACGCGTCGTGCTCGCCGGCGGCGAGACCGTGGACACCGCATTCACCGTTTCGCCCCTCGAGCTGGTGCGCTTCGACTACTCGAAGCGCCTGCTCACCCGCACGAGACCCTGAGGCGCGTCATGTGGATCGGCCGCACGATCGATGCGACGTACCGGGTGGACCGCGAACTCGGCCACGGCGGGTTCGGTGTGGTCTATGCCGGCGAAGACGTCATGCTGCACCTGAACGTCGCGATCAAGGCGCTGCTGCCGGATCGCTGCGGCCCGCGCGAGCTCGAGAGCTTCCTCGCCGAGGCGCGCAACCTGGCGAAGCTCGACCACGACAACGTGGTGCGCATCCACCGGCTGGGCGTCCATGAGGGGCAGCACTACATCGTCATGGAGCTGCTGGAAGGCGAGACACTCGCCGAGGTGATCCGTTCCGGCCGGATGATCGTGCGGGAGCGGCTCGCGGTCATGCAGCAGGTCGCCAAGGGCCTTGCCGCGATGCATGCGCTCGACATCCTGCATCGCGACCTGTCGCCCCGGAACGTCATCCGCTGCACGAACGGTCGCGTCAAGATCTTCGACCTCGGGCTGTCGCGCGACCTGAACGCGTCGCGCACGGAGTCCGCGCACGTGGTGCGCGGCACTCTCGAGTACGCCTCGCCCGAGCAGTTCACGGGACGCAGCCTCACGGTGCGGAGCGAGGTCTATTCGTTCGGGGCCATCCTGTACGAGATGCTGTGCGGTGAGAGCCCGTCCTATGCGGAGCACATGACCGGACTCATGTACAACGTGACGAACCGCGACCCGGCGCGCATCGAGTCGCGGGTGCCCGACTGCAACCCACGGCTCGCGGAACTCGTGCACGCCTGCCTCGCCAAAGCACCCGAGTCGCGTCCGGCGAGCATGAGTGACATCGAACAGGAGCTCGGCGCACTGCTCGGTGAGGGCGGACTCGAACGGCAGGTGCCGGCCAGCGGCAGCACGCACGTTCGGCGCTCCACGAACGCGTCGAATCCCTACCTGCACCGCGTGATGATCAAGCATCCGAGCGACTTCTACGGCCGGCGCTCCGAGGTGCGGCGCATCTTCTCGCGGCTGAATGCCTCCCAGCCGGGATCCATCTCGATCGTCGGCGACCGGCGCATCGGCAAATCGTCCCTGCTCAACCATGTCTACACACGCGAGGTGCGCGAGCAGCAACTGAGTGAGCCGGGACGGATGGTCATGGCGTATCTCGACCTCCAAGTCGAGAAGGACATGCGGCTCGAGACATTCGTGGACATGCTGATCGGCCTTGTGGACCTCGAGTTGCATGGCCGCGTGAAGATCTCGGACTGCCCGCGCAGCCTCGACGGAGTACAGGAGATGGTCGAGCGTCTTGCCAAGGCTGGGCTACGCCTGGCCGTCCTGTTCGACGAGTTCGAGGTCATCACGGCGAACGCCAACTTCGACCTGCAGTTCTTCTCGTTCCTGCGCTACCTCGCGAATCATTACCCGGTCGCCTATCTCACCTCCTCGGCGCGCAACCTGCAGGTGCTCTGCCACACCAGGGAGATCTCGGACTCACCGTTCTTCAACATCTTCTCGACCATGCGGATCGGTGCATTCCCGCAGGCGGAGGCCGAGGAACTCGTGCGCGAACCGTCGGCGGCAGCCGGGACACCGCTGGAGCCGTGGAGCACACAACTACTGGCGCTCTCGGGACTCTTCCCGTGCTACATCCAGATGGCCTGCTCCCACGCGCTCGAACATCTCGCGGATCGCCCGGGGTCGACTCCGGACTTCGCGGACATCCGCCGGCGGTTCATGGACGAGGCCAGCCTGCACTACCAGTACCTCTGGGACAGTCTCGACGAGCACGAGCGCGGCGCACTGTCGAGGCTCGCCGAGCGCCGTGGCATCTCCGATGCCCTTCGCCACGTGGTACAGGAGCTCACCGACCGCGCGTACGTGACGGCCGGCGAGAAACCGCGGCTGTTCTCGGAGCCGTTCGACCAGTTCGTGCTCGACGCCGGGCGGCGCGACCGGCCGGCCGGGTTCCTCGGCAAGCTGTTCGGACGCCGCTGAGACGGGCGCGGTCAGAGCCGCGCCCGCTGCCCGTGCCCTAGACAGTATGGAACGACCGGCCTGCGGTCGTAAGGTCGTGCCCTCGCGAACGAGGGCGCGACAGGTGGCGGGGGTGCCGCCACGCTCGATCGCGGGTTAGCGCCAGCGGCGCCAGAGCCGCACACGAAGGAGGCCGGTCGTGAGCCCGAACTCTACCACCTGGGTGGGGATGGATGCCCACAAGAACTCGATCAAGGTGGCCGTCTTCTCGCCGGACCAGGCGGAGCCTGTCGAGTGGACCGAGGACACCACGGTCGAAGCCGTCCGGCGTCTGGCCCGACGGCTGCAACGGATGGCACCCGGCGAAGTTCACTGCTGCTACGAGGCCGGGCCGACCGGCTACGCGCTGCAGCGTCAGCTGCGGACCGCGGGGCTCTCATGCACGGTGATCGCGCCGTCGCTCACGCCGGTGAAACCGGGCGTGCGGATCAAGACGGACAAGCGCGACGCCCGCAAGCTGGCCGAGCTCTTCCGTGCGGGCCTGCTCACCGAGGTGCATCCACCGAGCGAGTCTGACGAGGCGCTGCGCGACCTGTGCCGTTGCCGCGATGACGTGCGCGTGGATCTGCTCCGTGCACGGCACCGGCTCTCGAAGTTCCTGCTGCGCCGGCACTGCGTCTACCGCCAGACGAAGCACCACTGGGGCACTCGTCACATGAAGTGGCTCGAGGAACTCCGGTTCGACGATGCGGTGAGCCAAGCGACGTTCGACAGCTACTTCCTCGCGGTGAACCAACTGACGGAGCGTCAACGACAGCTCGACCTGCAACTGGAGAAGTTCGGGGGAACCGAGCCGTATCGCGAGCCGGTGGCGTGGCTGCGCTGCTTCAAGGGCATCGACACCGTGACGGCCGTGTGCCTAGTGGCGGAGTTGCATGACTTCCGCCGCTTCCACTCGCCGAGGCAGCTCATGGCCTACGTGGGCCTGGTGCCGAGCGAGAACTCGAGCGGCGAGCGGGAGCGTCGCGGAACCATCACCAAGTCCGGCAATCGCCACGTTCGGAGGCTGCTCGTCGAGGCCGCCTGGCATCATCGACATCGACCAGCGTTGAGTGCCCCGCTGCGAGCGCGTCGCGAGGGGCAGCCCGCACGCGTGCTCGCCATCGCCGATCGAGCACAGGAGCGACTGTGCGCGAGGTACCGCCGCATGAGTGAGCACGGCAAGATCCACCCGAAGACCATCGTGGCGTTGGCGCGCGAGCTGACCGGCTACATCTGGGCGGTGTTGCATCCAGCCGCAGCACCGACGCGTGCGTGAAGATGTTCAGACACAATCGATGAAGTGAGGCGACGGATGAAGGTCGGCACGATCCGGAGGTTGCGCGACTGCGCTATGCGGTACGGAAGCTTGTCTTCCTGAACCCGCGCTCCTAGAGAGCGAATCCTCCCGACGGATCACAGTCATGCGGCTCTGGCCGGGACGCCGGTTCAACCCGCGAATATCAGCGTGACTCGTCGTCGAAGCGCCCGACCTTCTCCGTCGTCCTCGACTCCCAGCAGCCCCAGGCACAAAGACCCGCGGCCACCCCGCGGGGTGGCCGCCAGGAGAGAAACTATCGCCTTGACCTAGGGTCGTTCCATATCAGTCCAGAAGCGTGACGCGCCGCGTCAGGACGCGGCCGCCGTGCAGGAGCCGCAGCCAGTACTGCCCCGGCGCGATGCGCCCCCGTTGCCCGACCTCGAGCAAGTGGCGCCCCGCGGGCAGCGCACGTTCCACCCGCCGCGCCACGCGCCGCCCACCGACGTCCAGCAGCTCGAGCGTCGCGCTGCCCGCCACCGGCAGGCTGAAGCTGGCTCGGATGACGCTGCGCGCGGGGTTCGGGAGCGCACCTTCGAGCGCGAGCTGGAGCTTCACGTCGCCATCGACCGCCAGCACTCCGGCCTGGGTCTGGGCGTCGGCGGCCGGCGGGGGCTCCTCGAACGTCTGGAAGGAATCGCGCGCGACGCTGAAGAACTTGTAGTGATGGCCCTGTTGGCCGCGGAAGAGCCCCACGGTGTTCGGCGTGTTCTCCTTCTCGGCCCACACGGTGTAGTTGGAGTCGTTGTCGGAGTAATAGACCGTGAAGTCCTTGATCGACGCCGGATCCCCGAGTGGCTCCCAGCGCACGGTGAACGCCAGCGAGTCCTGCGTGGTGGGCAGTGGCAACACATGACTCGCCACGGCGGTCGCGGTCACGTCGACCAGGAACGGCTGCGTCGAGATGGCGCGGTTGGAATCGAACGTGATGGTGGCGGTGTTCGACAGCGGCGTGCCGGGTGACAGCGTGCGACGCGTGCTCACCGAGAACGTGACGCTGCCCGTGCCATCGATTCCGGTGTTCGGGGGCAGGAAGCCATTGAGCGAGTGCGGGCTGATCGGCGCCTTGGTGAGCAGGTCTTGCGCGACGAAATCCCACTGCAGCAGCCCGGTGTCGTCGTTCCGGAAGTAGCTCACGTGCAGGTTGAGGTTGCGCTCCGGCATGGGCACGTCCACCGCGCCCTGGTTCGTGAACGACGATGCGTCGATCACGCGGTCGCCGACGCTGAAGGACGACAGGACGACGGTATGGATGTCGAACTTGGACAGGTCGAGCGGATCGAGCACGCGCACGCGCTGGGCCGCGCCGGTCGCCGTGGGCAGGTTCTCGAAGAAGATGTCGTAGGTCACGCGATTCCCGGGCGAGATCGTGCTGCTCGGCCCCACTTTCTCGTTGGGGTCGATGGCCCCGACCACGTTCACCGCCAGGTGCGTCCGCCAGCGTGGCCCCGCGACTTCGTCACAGGATGCCGGCAGTAGCCCCTCGCTCTCGAACGGGGCGGCCAACCGGCCCAGCACTTCCTCGGCCGCCGCCTGTGCCGCCGGCAGCGAACCGCTGAGCTCGCAGCGGAAGGCTTCCTGCGACCAGAACGCCACACCGCTGAACGCGGCCACTTCGGGATGCGCGAGGATCGAGTCCGCGATCTCGGGCAGGCCGGTCGTCATGCAGGCCGAGTTCCGCACCACGCCCGTGTCGGCAAGGCAGGCCTGGAGCGCTGCGGGGTTCACGTTCCACGGCATGGCCGTGCCTCCGCGCAGGTCCAGGCTGGGGACCTCGAGCGGCAGCGTGAGGTAGACCCGCCGCGTGACCACACCGGGAGGAACACGCGGGATGACCAGCGAGACGTACTGCCCCGCCGACGTGGACGAGACCAGCGGTACGGCACTCCAATCCGGTTCTCCGATCCGTCCCGGGGGTGCGGGCACCGCGAAGTCGGGCTCGATGGTCACGCCGGCCGGGATGCCGGTCAGCCACACGGGCACCACGGTGGCGTCGGTGTTGCCCTCGTTGGTGACCACGATGTCGTAGGGCGCCGGGATGTTGGCGCGCACCAGGTCGGGTCCAAGGATGTCCACGCGCAATTGGGCCGAGAGCACCTGCTCGACACGGAACGCCGCGGGCATCGCGGCCGTCTGCAGGTCGGGTGTGGTGAGCACGATGTCCCACAGCCCGGCCACGGCGCGCCGGAGGTCGAACGTCACGATCACGCCCTGCAGATCGGGCGTGAAGCGAACATCGGTGCCGGGGATGTCGGCCTCGCCCGCAAGCGCCAGCTTGAGCTGGGACCCGAATGGAATACCGAGGCCATAGAGCGTCACCGTGGTGGAGCCACCGTTGCCGCCCACGGCGAGCGAGAGCGTGTGGAGCAGCGGGTGGTTGGCGAGCGGCTCGGTCAGCACCAGCACCTGATCCACCAGCGTCGGCGTGCTCACCACCTGCACGATCCCCGACGGCCAGCGCACCTCGATCTGTTCCGCGCTGCTCTCCGAGCCGAGCCCGAAGCAGGCCTCGAGTGCGGACTGCGATCCGCCGCCCGCAGCGGACGTCAGCCAACGTACCTGCTGCCGCCCGCCGGCCACGATGCGGACGCGCGCACCGATTCCGCCGCGGTTCGAGAGCTGGCCCTGCAACCGCACACGCAACCAGTGCGCGCCGGTGCCAAGATCGTTGCGCAGCAGGTGATTGCTCGCACCCGGCGAGGATCCGTTGGCGACATACAGGTCCTGGTCGCCATCGCCGTCGTAGTCCCCCCACACGGTGGCGTTCGTGTTCTCGACCACGAGCCCGTCAAGCGGGGCCACGGTCACATCGGTGAACACGCCGTCGTCGTTGCGCAGGAGCTGATTCGCCCCGATGCGCCCGAGCATCAGGTCGAGGTCGCCGTCGTTGTCGAAGTCCTCCCACGCGCCGGAGGTCGCGTCCGCGGCCGGCAGAGCACCCGCCGAGACCTCGGTGAAGCTGCCGCTGCCATCGTTCTGCAGCAGGCGGGCACCCGAAGTCCCGCTCGCAACATAGATGTCTGCATCGCCGTCCTGATCGTAGTCCGCCCACAACCCCAACGGCGCGTTCAACACACCTGCCGGCGGCGTGATGTCGCTGAACACGCCCGCGCCGTCGTTCCGGAACAGACCCGACGGTCCCAGGTTACTCATGATGCACAGGTCGAGGTCGCCGTCGCTGTCGACATCGATCCACTCACTCAGGACCGCCGTCAGATCGGCCGCAGGTCCGAGCGGCACGCTGGTAAAGGCAGCACCGTCATTGCGATACAAGCGATTGGGAGAACCGAAGTGCCCGCCCACGAACACGTCGAGGTCGCCATCGTTGTCATAGTCCGCGAACCCACCGCTGTGATGCTGCTCCGACGACTGGGCCGGGAACAAGGCGCTCGTGATATCAGCAAAGTTCCCACCCCCGTCATTGCGGTACAGTCGGAACGCCTCGGTGCTCATGCGCAAAAGATCGAGATCGCCGTCGTTGTCGTAGTCGCCCCACCGGGCAGCCTGCGAGAACGCGACGGCGAGGTCGGAAGTGAGATCCGGGTCGGTGGCGTCGGGGAAGCCCGTCAGGCCATCGTTCCGGAGCAGGGCGGTGAACTGTGCATAGGAGTGCCGGAACAGGTCCAGGTCGCCGTCGGCATCCATGTCGCCCCAGGCCGAGCCGATGTCGTTCGCGGCACGGGACAGATCCCCGCCCCCCGCTTCGGTGAAGGCCACTTCACCGGTTCCCAGCACGCGGAAGCCGTGCGTGCGCCGGCCGACGCTTCCACCCGGGCTCGTGGCGATGACGTCCCACGCGCCGATCGCGGCCCCCGTCATGTCGAAGCTGACTTCGAGCTGGGATCCGCCGAACGAACTGGCGACGCCGGTCCCCACGATGTCCGCCGATCCCGCGCGCACCAGACGCACGTCCGTGCCGGCCACCAGCCCGCGGCCCAGCAGCGTCACGGCGGCCGTCCCGGTGTTGACGTGATTCGCCGGGAACAGCGAGAGCAGCGCGGTGGCGATCACGGCAGGCTCGGTGATGGTGACCACCTGGTCCGCGGCGGTCGGTGCCGCGATCGATTGCACGTAACCCGACGGCCAGCGTACCTCGATGAGCGTCGCGGTCGCGTTCGCCCCGAGCCCGAAGTGCGCCAGATACGCCGTCTCCGAAGTGCCCTTGGCCGAAGCCACCAGGTCACGCGTCTGGTCGAGTCCGCCGGCGACCACTCGCACGCGCGCACCGATACCGAAGCGATTGGAGGAAGACCCCACGAGCCGCACGCGCAGCCAGTGTGCACTCGTGCCGAGGTCGTTCCGGAGGAGCCGGTTCCCCGGCCCATAGTTCGTCACGTAGAGATCGAGGTCGCCGTCACCGTCGGTGTCCGCCCACGTGGTGCTGGTCGTGGAGTTGACGACCTCACCGGCGAGCGATGGGATCGTGACATCGGCGAACACGCCGGCGTCGTTCCGGAACAGCTGGTTCGAGCCGACCCGGCCCACGTACAGATCCAGATCGCCGTCGTTGTCGTAGTCGGCCCACGCGGCCGTCTCCGCCCGCGCACAGGGCAACGCACCCGCCACGCTCTCCGCAAAGCCCCCGGCGCCATCGTTCACGAGCAGGTGACCGTTCGGGCTGGTGGCCTGCAGGTAAGCGTCCGGGTCGCCGTCGTTGTCGAAGTCGCCCCACACGGCACCCGATGCGCTCGCGAACGCGCCTGCCGGCGTGGCGTCGAGGAAGATCCCCGAGCCTTCGTTGCTGTAGATCGCGCTGCCGCCCGCCTCGCGCATCACGGCGAGATCGAGATCCCCATCGCCATCGACGTCGGTCCAGTGGACCTGGTTCCCACCGGCGCCGGCCAGGAGCGCGGGCGTCGCGTTCACGAACACGCCTGCATCGTTGCGGAAGAGCGAGTTGTGCGAACCCGGCCCGGTGTGCTCGGCGACATAGACATCGAGGTCGCCATCGTTGTCGAAGTCGGCCCACGCGCCGGTGAGTTTCTGTTGACTCGGCGCGAGATCGCGCAGGACGGCCGACGTGAGGTCGGTGAATGCCCCGGCACCATCGTTGCGGGCCAGGGCATTCACCTCGTTGTAGGTGTGGAACAGGTCCAGGTCGCCATCGTTGTCGACGTCGCCCCACACGGCGTCGCCGGTGAACGCGAACGGTCCGGCCGTTGCCACGACCGGCGTGGTGATGTCGGTGAACGCATTCGCGCCGTCGTTGCGGAGCAGCCGGTTCGCCTGACCATAGGTGACCTGGTAGAGGTCGGGATCGCCGTCGCCATCGATGTCGCCCCAAGCGGCCCCGGCGCCATTGCCGGTGAAGGACAGCGGGCCGCCAAGGAGCCGTGTGAAGGCGGCCTCGCTCACCAGGAACGAGCCCGCCAGCGTGCTCTGCTGCGCGAACGGGTTGGTGACGACCACGTCCCAAGCTCCCAAAGCGGCGCCTGCAAGATCGAAGCTCGCGCTGATGCTCGCACCATCGGGCGCGACGCTCACGCTGCTGCCGAGGATCTCCGCCCCGGAAAGTCCCGCGAGCTTGGTGCCGGCGCCATCGAAGGCCGCGCTCGGGGTTCCCAAGTGCTCGGGCGATGGGAGCCTGGTGAGCTTGATGCTCGCCCCCGGCAGTAAGCCACTGCCCTGCACGCTCAGGGTGACATTCGTCCCCGGCGCGCCCGAGGCTTGCGACAGCGACTGCAGCTGCGGCGGCAGCGAGCGCACGAACACCCACGCCGCGCCGTGCGAGAGGAAGTTCACCCCCGGCCAGTCGTCGTTCACCGCCGTCACGAGTACGGTGTTGCCGTCCGCGGACACCGCGGTGGAAGACCCGCGCCCGGCATGTTCCCCCGGCGGATTGGTGGAGACCTCGGTCGCACCCGTGCCCACGAGCGCCGGGCCGGCGATGCTCCACGTGCTGCCCGAGCGAGCGTACGACAGCACTTCGCCCGCTCCGGTGAAGATCGGATCGTTGCTGAGCAGGGGATAAGTGTTCGGACTGCCGATGAAGACGGAGTTGCCATCCGCCGAGATGGCGACGCTGTTGCCCTGCGTGTGGCTGGCGCCATCCCCTTCGTCGGTCGCGAGCTTGGGCCCCTGCTGGGCCCAGAGCCCTGCCGTCTCCTGGTAGATCCACGCTGCTCCGTACGGCTGGTCGAACAACCCGCCGACCACTGCCGTGGTGCCGTCCGCGGACAAGTCCACCGAGATTCCCTGCAACACGAACGTGCCCGCAACGTCATTGCCGGCGAGTTCCGCGGCCTGCGACCAGTTCCCGACACCGTCACGCTTGAACACGTAAGCCGCCCCGAGCTGTTCGTCGGCGGCGAAGTTGCCGAGGCTCGAGGCACCGATGAGCGCGACCGATCCGTCGTCCGAGAGCGCCACCGACTGGCCGAAGCGCGCGTGGTCCTGCACCGCGGGGCTGCGCCCGAGTTTGGGGCCCTGCTGCGTCCACACGCCTCCGGAACGAGTCCACACCCAGACCGCACCGGTACCGTAGAACCGATCGCTGGTGTTCACCGGCACGATGGCATCCGGGTCATCGTCGGCCGGGCCGCCCACCAGGGCCGTGTTGCCATCGGCCGAGAGCGCCACGGAGTGACCCTGCCCGGGGTAGCCGACGCCGCCCGTCCCGACGAGCTTCTGCTGGAGCGACCACGACGTGCCCGAGCGCACGTATACCCACGCGGCGCCGATGAACCCGTCGGCGTCCGGAGATCCGACGATCGCCGTGTTGCCATCGGCCGAGAGCGCCACGGACGCACCGAAGAAAGTCGGCAGCCCGGCCGCGGCAGGGCCCGAGCGTTTCGCCTGTTCGATCCAGACACCGGCCTGACGCACGTAGATCCAGATCGCGCCGTCGTTGGTGTTGTCCCGCGTCCCGCCGAAGATCGCGGTATTGCCATCGGCGGAGATCGCACTCGCCGCGCCGAAGAGCGCGGGGCCCAGGGCGTCCGGCGGCACGAGCTTGGAGCCTTGCTGCACGAACTGCGCGCGCGCGGGCAGCACCATGAACGCGCACCAGAGCAGTGCGCGAATGAAGTGCGTGGCGACTCTGGAAGGCTGACGACCGCAGCCACGGCGACGCGAGGACCCGCTGCCCGACACGATGGAACGCATGCGCACTCCTCCCCACGACCCTGCCCGTGACAAGCGGATTCAGGCGCGTTCAGGACCGACTCCAAGGCAGACGAGGTCACGAGCGGGGCCAATGACCGCGGGCGCACGATGCAACGCAGGCGCCTGCGAATGGTGTCGCCGAAAGACCCGAGATGTGACCGAAATACGAACGGTCCCGTCCACTTCCGGGGTGAGCACCGCATGCGCGTGACCATGGGCGCGAGACCGAACGCGGGTCACCAGGAGCCATGACCGCGCGGGTCCGGACGGGTTTCACTTCGAGCCGGGGGACATCACGGCGCTCGAGCGACCGATATCGTATCGAAGCGTTGTCGTGCGCCGCCAGTGAAATCCGTGGTCCTGTCTCATGGCAATAGCACGAGCCTGCGGGAGAACCGCCTGCCACCGGCGACGAGCCGCACGAGGTAGATGCCCGGCGCGGCCCGGCCCCCAGGGCCCCGTGCATCCCACACCACCCCGTGCCGCCCGGTGGGAAGTGGCCCGCTGGCGTGGCTCCAGATCCGGCGCCCGCTCACGTCGAGCACCTCGAGTTGGACGGCGCCAGCCGCGGGGAGCGTGAAGCCCAGCCAGGTGGCGAGCCGCGCGGGGTTGGGACTCGGGGCCGCCAGCGCGAGGGGCTCGAGCCCCGGCTCCCCGCCCGTGAACGCCTGCGAGACGAACGTGGCGGAACCGACGGCGAGGGCGAGCCGGTATGGCACGGTGCCGCGCGAGACGACCCCGTGCGACACCGGAGTCCCGCCCGCGCTCGTGTCCAGGCCGGCCGGCGACGTCGCGAGCAGCACACCGCGTTCGCGGTCGAACAACGCCCATGCGGGATGTCGTGTGGACCCTGGCGTCATCTCGAAGCGCAGGGCCTCGCCCGCGCGTGAACTCGCGAGTTCGAGCTCCCAGAGCTGTCCTTCGGCGCTCGGCTCGCGCAGATCCGCGCAAAGCCGCTCTTGGGAGTTCCCCGGCGCGACGAAGGCGAGACGCACCCAGTCGCCCGGGGCGGTCGGAGGCTCGTGGCGGTCCCGTGCTGCGAACCCCGCGCCGCGCTGCTCGCCGCAGTGATTGTCGGTGTCGTCGGCGAGCTCGCCGTGCAGGGCCAGTCGAAGGTCCCATCCCGGTTCGGCCGTCTTCGCGTTGGGCGAGGTGTTCGCGAGCGGCGCGGGGCGCGGGTCCACGTGCAGGACCGTGGGGCCGCTCGCGCGCACGAAGCAACCGTCGAACGGCAGCAGAGCGGCGGGACGCCCGGGGGCGTAGCCCCCCGCGCGCCCCGATGCGGGATCGAAGCGGCGGACATCCGTGACCGTGCCCGCTTCATCCTGCACCTGGGACCACGGCACCTCGAACGGGAAGGGATCCCCGATCAGGTTCCAACCCGTCACGAGCGGGATGCTCACCGGGCGTGAGGGATCGAGCGAGAGCGCGGGGATCGGCCCGGTGTCGAGCCGATGCGCATCGCGAGTGATGAGCCAGAAGGCACGCCGGCCGCTGTCGGGGGCGAATGCGGCATCCCCTGTACGACTGAGCTCGTGATATCCGGGCGACGTTCCCGGTTCGAGCGCGAACGCGCGCCAGCGCTTGCGATCATAGGTGCCGAGGGCACCCGAGAGGATGTCGTCGAGCCCGACATCGGGGCGGAGCGAAGTCAATGGCAGCGACAAGAGCCGGTAGCGACCGGCCGCGTGCACCAGAGGCTCCAGCAGCCCCTGGACGCGAACCGCGAGGGCCGTGAATCCTCCGGATGAGGGCTCCCGGAGCGAGTCGGCGAGCGTGCGCATGACCACCCGGTACTCGACGCCACGTGCGCCGATGGCGGCACCGGGGATCTCCGCTTCCCAACCGCCCACGATGGACGGCACGAGCGGGACCGCGACGGCCGCCGACTCCCCGCCCACGCGATAATGGAGGTTGCCATCCTGCGCGATGGTGCCCAAGGGCAGCGAGACTTGGACCCGCACCGGTGCCCCCTCGACGATGTCCGCGCCGGAGTTGGGGCGCGCCACCACAGTGAGTTCGGACGCCGGACGCACCGCTTGGAACTGGGTGACGAGCGGTGCACCCGCTGGCTGCAGTGCGGCCGCTGCACCGTTCCGCGCCACGACGAAGTACTCGAGACCGCGCTCGGTCACGGCCTCGGCCGGGACCGTGGCCACCAGGTCGGCGGACAGCGCAGCGAACGCCAAGCTGTCGAAGGGGGCGCTCGTGCCAGCCGCGCGGTGATAGAGCATCGCCGAGCGCACGTGTACGCTCGGCGCCGGCCGCAGCACCATGACGAATGCCCGCCCGAGCGGCAGCGTGTCGGGCCGGCCGAGCGCGCCCACCTGGACCGTGATCGGCAGTACCGTGGTGAGCAACGCGAGAGCGCGCCGGGGTTCCTGCGCGTCATTGCTGAGGACGAACAACGAATCGACCTGCTGCCGAGGAAGCACCGGCACGAACTCGAAGATGTCGACGTGGGAGGCCCGCCAACCGTCGAGCACATAGGGCACGCGCGAGACCACTTGGAACTCGGGCGTGCCCCCCTCGGCCCCTTGCACTTCCAACGGTTCGATCCCGAAGTTGGAGATGCGCACGCTCGTTCGCAAGGTGTCCCCCACGGTGACGGGCGGCAGCACGATCTGCGCGGTTTCGAGCCGGGCGAGCGGCGGCTGGAAACTCCACTCGGATGCCGCAGGCAGGTCGAGTGCCAGCAACTGTTGGTCGCCCTGGGCGACGCTGCCGATCGAGAACAACCGCGACCGTTGCGGGTCGAGCACGAGCGCATGCTCACGCCGCGGCTTCGGCGCGCCGGCGGGTGCGAACCGGGTCCAACCGTCACCGGGCGTGAAACCGAGCGCCCAGACGTCATTGGCATCAGCCGCCGATTGGAACACGTTCCCGCCGAACATCCACAGGCGGTCGGTGAGCGAATCGTACTGGGCCGCGGACTCGAAGCGGTGGAGGCTCACGAGGTCGTCCGCACTCGTGCCGGGCGGCGTGATGTCGGTCCAGACTCCCGTGGGGTCGAGCGGCAGTGCCCACGTCGTGCCATCGGTGTTGAACCCCGAGTGCACGATCAGCCGCCGGCGACGGCTGTCATAGACGCCGACGTGAGAGCGCCTTGGGCCCGTGTCACCCACGGTGGTGAGCAGCTCCCAGCGAGCGGGGCTCTCACCGAGCCAGAGGCACCAGGTGTCGGAGAACTCCGGGAATGGTCGCGC
This sequence comes from Candidatus Eiseniibacteriota bacterium, assembly GCA_040081365.1. Classification (GTDB taxonomy): domain Bacteria; phylum Eisenbacteria; class RBG-16-71-46; order RBG-16-71-46; family RBG-16-71-46; genus JAIOPA01. The sequence goes on from JBEBGT010000006.1 coordinate 20,306, forward strand.
GAGACGGTTCTGCCCGCCGTGCACGACGAGCCGGTCGTTCGCGGGGTCATACACGGCCACGTGGTCACTGCGTGGGATGACGGGCCCGCCCGTGGTCGCGAGCGGCGTCCAGCCGCCGCCTCCCACGAGGTCGAACGCGAGTACCGAACCGAACGTGGTCCGCAGGTCGTCGCCACCGAACAGGAGCAACCGGCGCCGGACCGGATCGTACGTGAGCGAGTGGTGGCTGCGGGCGCTATCGAGCCGGCCGAGGAATGTCCACTCGGCGCGTGGACCTGTCGCGAGCGCCCACACCTCGTCGAGCGCTGTGCTCGTGCCCTGCACAATCCCGCCCGTCACGATCATGCGATCGCCGATGGGATCGTAGGCCGCGGCACTTTCGAACGTGAGCGGCGGCGAAGCGGCATATGTTGGGCGACACGCCAGCAGCAGCATGCCGACCGCGAGCCGCACGAGCGGCCGGAGCGGACGTGGTGGAACCCGCACCTAGCGCTCCGCGCCCGAGGGCGGCGGCGGCGGACCCGGGAGATCGGCTTCGGGCTTCGGCTTGCCCGCCAGATAGAGCAACGTGCCCGCGCCCCCCACGATCGCGGCACGGGCGCCGTACCAGACCGGGCCGTGGCGCCGGCGCAGGACATAGGGGCGCTCGAGCACGGTGCCGGGTGCGATCTCGATGTTCTCTCGCATGGTGACGTACCCAGCCGCCAGCACCTGCACGGCATGCCGGCCCACACCCAGATCCTGCACGGCGAGCAGGACACCGCTGGTATCCGCGCGCAAGGTGTCGCCATCGAGCACGACCTTGGCGATGGCGGGCTGCAGCTTGGTCACCCGGAAGCCACCCTGCAGTTGCCCGCGCACATCGCGGAACAACTGCAACATCTCGGCCGGGTAGTCCACCTCGGGCAGCGGGCGCAAGTGGCGCAGTTCCGCCCGGCCGAGACACTCCGTGACGAGCGATCGCGCCCGCGCGTGATTCAGGTCCGCGGCCGTGCGCCCCTGCGGCTGCCGCACGAGATAGTTGCGCAGATAAAGATGCGTCTTGATGAGCAACAGGTAGGTCGCACCCAGTAACTCGGGATCGTCGACACCCTGGGACACGACCTCGCCCAGCATGCCGATATTGCGATCGTACTCGGCGTCCTTGAGGAGCTCGCGCCCGAGCTCGAGCCGGGTACGGACCGTGTCGGCGGGCAGCGGCGTGCTCTGGGCGCGGGCACGCGGTGCGGCCAACAGCACCATGACGATCGCGACGATCACTGCGGCCGGCTTCATGAGCTTCCCTCGCACACGCCTGCAGGTGGCCACGCGGGGGTCGCGGCGAAATGACCGGGACGCTGGTCCCGAGGACGCACAATCTTGGCGATTCACGGTTGGTCCGCAAGCGAAATCAGGCCCGTCCCGGCCGGCGTGAGCGTCATGTGCATCGGGACGACCGCTCCGGTACGCACGCCGGGGCACTCAGCCCCCCCGAGTCAGGCGCACCGCCGAGGGGCGACCTCTGGACTGCAGCGCCGGTCACATGGAACGCATCAGCGACCATCGGGCTGCAGTCTCTTTCGATCCGAGCGCATCAACTCGCCGTCTCCCGCGCACCTCGCCAGATGCTGCCCAGGCCGCCAACCAGCGCGCCCAACGCGGGCATGATGATGTGGCCGCGCACGTGTTCATGCGCGACGGCCGCGATCAGCACCCCGAGCAGGCCGCTACCGACGAGCGACCAGCCCAAGCGCATGTCGGTCTTGCCCTCTCGTTGGCGTTCGGGCCGGCCGGTCTCCCAAGCTTCGGCCACCAGTTCGGTGGCCTCCTGCTCGTCGAGCTCGGCGCACATGACCTGCTCGACCACGCGCTCGCGCGGCTGCCCGCTCATCAAAAGGCCATGTGCGAACTGGAAACGCGCGGGGTTTCGCCCGGCCCAGCAGGCCGACGTGGCTGTGGCCGAGGCGGTGCCTCGCGTGCTCTCCGTGATCGTCATGGCAGATCCTCCCTCGCGAACGCATACCCGCGTCGCCCTCTGGAAGGAAGTCGCCCGCGGCCACCGGCTGTGACAACGCCGGAGCACCGGGCCCACGCTCCTACGCCCTACGCCCCACCCGCCATGTCGGCCAGCTTCTCGCTCGTGTCGGCGACCAGCAGCGCTTCGGTCATCTCCTGGCGGCAATCCCGCGTACCCACTCAGCCACATCCCGACGGCGGCCCGATCACCCCGGCCGTCGAACGCTTCCGCTCACCAGCCGCCGCCACCTCCGCCACCC